>JBCCNE010000009.1:0-23547 GCA_039026015.1 Cyanobacteria bacterium P01_C01_bin.70
AACGGTCTGCAGCTCAATCTGCTCTTTGACGAGACCTTTTATTTGGCGACCAATCCTGATGTGGCGCAAGTAGTTGCCGCTGGTGCCCTGGCGACCGGCTTCGACCATTTTCGTCAGTTTGGCTTTCAGGAAGGACGCAATCCCAGTCTGCTGTTTGATGAAGCGTTCTACCTCAGCCAAAATCCTGACGTGGCGGCAGCAGTGGCTGCCAATAACATCAGCAGTGGCCTGTCGCACTATCTCTCCTTTGGCTCAGCTGAGGGCCGCGACCCTAGCAGCTTTTTTGATGAGAGCGACTATTTGCTGAATAATGCCGACGTTCAGGCTGCGGTTGACGCGGATGCCTTTACCAACGGCTTTGACCATTACCTAGAATTTGGGGCTGCTGAAGGACGACTGTCTAATCTGCTGCTATTTCAGGAAGGCTTTTACCTGGAAGCGAATGCCGATGTGGCAGCAGCCGTAGAGGCCGGGAGCTTGAGCAGCGGCTTTGAACACTACGTGCGATTTGGTCAGGGAGAGGGCCGTGATCCAAGCCAGTTGTTTGATGAGAGCGCTTACCTGGCCGCTAACGCAGATGTGGCCGCCGCTGTAGAAGCTGCCGGGCTCAGCAGTGGCTTTGAACATTTTGTAAAGTTTGGGCGAGCTGAGGGACGAGCGGCGATCGCTTAGTTACTTCCTCTAGATTTAATAGCTCAAAAGCACCGGGACTTATGCAGTTGAATCCGATTTCCTCAAATGTGGGGAATCGGATTCAACATTCCTCACATTCGGAGGATATGGGGAATGTTGCGTCAGTCCTAAGCGCCTTAGATGAATTGGTATTGACCAGCACGCAGGCAGATCGACTGTCAGTTGAACCCTACCGACAGATTAGACCGCATCTGAAGTATGGAAGCGCTTTTGCAGAAGTTGGCTGTGAATCAGGCGATCGCTGAATCTGGGGAAGATCCCATAAACCTTCTTCCTAATGAAGAGTTAAACAACGAAGAGGTACCCGATTTTTTGTCTGAACTTAACCTGGCAACTCAACTACAAATACAAGGAAGTGAGAATCAGGTGAAGGCGAATAATCCATTCTTTTACTCATCAGATTTACCAGTTGAGGAGGCTGATTGTGAGTTTGATATCGATGCCTATGTCGAGCTGATAAGGCAGGATAAAATTGAGCAGACCGTTGCCTTACTTGATGGCTGTTAGACTCTCGAATTAGACTAAATTATTTCCACTCTTTAAATCCAGAAGTAGTCTTATTGCGTAATTTCAATGTGTTCTAAAAATGAGCGCAAAATTGTTAGAAGGTTTTTATGAATACGTTCATATTTGCCAATGATATTATGCTTGAGACATTCTGTAGACCAGGAGTTGGGCTGTCGGAAGAGGATATTTCTCTGGAAGATATAAGCGATTTTTTAAGACAGCTTTCCAGAGTCGATTTCAGTAGTTTGATTGAGCGCTTTAGAGCTGATTTATCTGATATGTCAACCGAGCCAATTGCTATGTCAACCGAGCCAATTGCTTTTTTCTCAGTTGCCCCTTTGACCGGCATGACAAATTCAGCGATAACTGCTTCGGCAGCTCAGTAATGGCTGATTCACTGACTAGAGAACTGGTAGCGCCAAGCAGCAGCGATGTTGAAGACGCAGCACCGCTATCGGAGCTTATTGCCCGCTTCGAGAACTCGATTTTTCTCACGCCGGTAGAGGTAAAGTCTGGGAATGACGGCGCTGGTAGAGTCAATACAGGTCAATTTGCCAAGAAATATTATCCTGGTTTCGAGTCACATGCCAGGTTTAGACATCAGCAGCGACATGATTCCGCCATAGGCAGAGTCGCTACCAACCGTTGCTTAAATGCATTAGGCATTGCTACTCCTGTGAGCAGGATAGATGGTTGTCTTGTTCAGCGCCCTGTTGAAGTTGGCAAGTGCGCTGACATTGTTTTTGGGGTGGTTTGTGCCAACAGTTGGCACAGTACACTGAAGGACAACGGCAATCCTCATAATATATATGCGGACTTTCTATGAATCACTGCCGGTCAAGCGGCGCTCCCAAAAGAGTTGACGATTTTCCTGGTCTCAGGGAATGTAAAGAATTGCTGCGATCGCTGCAATCATTTTCGCTCTCAACTTCCTTGCGGCAAGGCTGAGCCCCCCTGCAAGCAATCTTCTCGGAGAATTCATAGTCCATGGTCAAGGAAGTGCATAGCTGGCATCAGACCACGAAAAACTAGATTATGCTTAATTTTGAGTTCCCTTGAGTCGAGCGCCTGTTTTGCCGAAACAGTGGGAAATCTAGGGTCAAGAGATGCATCAGTAACAGCAACTGTCGCCATCATTGAGCGGTGGCACCCCTCTTGACTATGGCAGAGCCTCCTAAGTCAGTTTGTCCTCTATATTCTGTAGGGCAGATTTTAGAATAGGCAGGCTGATGCATTTGCCAGCCGCTTTACCGGACAGGGCTACTGAATGATTTGCTGCTTAAATCCCTACTGTCCCCATCCTTTGAACCGTGACACGGCCCAAGAGTGCCAAGGCTGCGGCAAACCGCTGGTGAAGATGCTGCGGGGCCGCTATTTTCCTCAAAAGATGATCGGTCGGGGCGGTTTTGGGCGCACATATTTAGCACAAGATAGCGATCGCCTTAATGCTCCCTGCGT
This sequence comes from Cyanobacteria bacterium P01_C01_bin.70, assembly GCA_039026015.1. Classification (GTDB taxonomy): domain Bacteria; phylum Cyanobacteriota; class Cyanobacteriia; order Phormidesmidales; family Phormidesmidaceae; genus Halomicronema. Next base: position 2,659 of record JBCCNE010000009.1, read on the forward strand.
GATCAAACAGTTTGCGCCCCAAACCAAGGGCACCAAAGCCTTTGACAAAGCCGTTGAGCTGTTTAATCAGGAGGCGGTGCGGCTACATGATTTGGGCGAACATGTGCAAATTCCGGCGCTGCTCGCTTACTTTGAGCATGACCATTTTCTCTATCTGGTACAGCAATTTATCGATGGCAAAACGCTGATTCAAGAGGTGCTTGAACAGGGGCCAATGGACGAAACGGCCATTCGGCATCTGCTATTAGACATTCTGCCGGTGCTCAACTTTATTCATCAGCGCAACGTTATTCATCGAGATATTACGCCCACCAACATGATCCGTCGCGATACCGATCGCCGCTTGTTTTTAATTGACTTTGGTGTGGCCAAACACTTCAGTGACGCCCTTGCTGACTCAGCCTCTCCCGGTACTCGCATTGGCACGGAAGGCTATGCGCCGATTGAACAATTGCGAGGCGGGCAGGCGTATCCTTGCAGTGATCTTTACAGTCTGGGAGCTACCTGTTTACACTTGCTCACTGGGCGTAAGCCAGAAAATATATACGACCATATGGCAGGAGAATGGCGCTGGCGCGAGCTGCTGGCTCAGCAGGGCCGGTCGATTAGTCCAGAATTGGGCGCTGTGCTCGATCGCTTAGTGGTAGATGCCGTGGGCGATCGCTTTGCCACCGCCACCGCCGTACTTGATGCCCTCAAGGCGTCACCCACATTTCGTGGGAACGTGCCGGGCTGGGTGCGCCAGCATCCTGTCGGCAATTTGGCGGCTAATCATGGGATGACCATCGCCTCAGTCGCCACGCCCATGGTGAATGCCGACGTGCCCCAGACTACGCTGCCAGAGTCAATAGCAACCCCCGTCTCAATCGCCGTGGAGCCTCCCGCTGCGCTGATGGTCGAGACCGCTGAGACGGTTCCGACTGAGATGACCGAGCCGACCGCCGTCTCGCAGACGGCCTCGACGCCCGCGATGGCGCCCAACCCCGTAGCCAATTCCGCACCCCTGGCTGCCACCGGCGACTGGCAATGTGTACGAGTCTTGACAGGACATCAATCTTGGGTGACGGCGGTAGCCTTTAATCCGCGATCGGCAACTTTAGTCAGCGGCAGCTTAGACGACACTATCAAAGTGTGGGATTTGCAAACCGGTGCCGCAATGGCTACGCTCAAGGGCCACCCCAGGGGAGTGAATGATTTGCGGATTAGTACCAAAGGTCAGGTGCTAGTGAGCTGCGGCGATGACGGCACGGTTAAAGTCTGGAACCTGGCGGCGGGCCGTCTGCTGCACACTTTGGAGGGGCACGCTAGAGATGTGACTAGCGTTGCCATCGGTCACCAGGGCTGGATTCTGGCCAGCGGCAGCAAAGATAAAACCATCAAACTCTGGAAGCTAGATAAAGGCACTGCCATTCGCACCCTATTGGGCTCTCCAGCAGCAGTGCGAGCAGTCGCCATGATGCCGGACGAAGTCTCCCTATTTAGTGGCGGTCTGGACAATAAACTGCGCCTTTGGAATCTCAAGACCGGCGAAATGGTGCGGTTTTTCTCTGGCCATGTGAGCCCGGTCAATGATGTGGCCGTGAGCCGTGATGGTCGCTTTGTGGTTAGTGCGAGCAAGGACAAAACTCTCGTGGTCTGGAGCATTGGCACGGGATCCATTGTTCACGTGCTGAAGGGCCACAACAAAGAAATCAATTCCGTCGCAATCGCTCCCGACAATCGCACGATCGTCAGCGGCAGCGGCGATCGCACCATCAAAGTGTGGGATGCCCGCACGGGTGAGCTATTGCATACCCTGCTGGGCCATAGTCATATGATTAATGCGATCGCCATTCACCGTACCGGTCGTCTCATCGCCAGTGCTAGCGCCGACAAGACCCTCCGCGTCTGGCGCTTAGGCTAAGTGACAATCGCGGCACTTGTGATCCTAAGACGGCAAACCCCTTCATTCTCTGGATATCTGGAAGATGCAGCCTGATGGTTGCCCGCTGGGATTCATTTGGCCTGGTCAGCTGCGCCGTTGCCAGGAGGGGATGTTTCCGGATCTGGCTCCACCGCAGTGCGAATTCATTGACAATGATGAATCTGGGCTCAGCGAGTACAGTTCTTTGGAACTGGTCGAATTCGATCAAAGCTACACGTTTATCTGTTATCTGTAGTGTGGAAAATGCAAACAAATTTTTTGACTCGCTTAAAGAGGCACTGCCGTCGATGGCTGGGAGCGGCACGCCTGAAGATGCTATCGTTATCGCTTACGCCCTGGTCGCAATCTTCTCCGAAGGCGGTTCGCTTGATGTTTCAGCACGGCAGCTTCAGAATGTGCCTGTTAACGCCTACAGAAAAGCTGCCCTTAAGGACAATTTGTCGGGTTCATAACTTAATTGCCGTCTATTGTCGGAGCCTGCCCAGCGATTTTCCGTCAGAATTAAGAGTATCCGGTTCAACAGGTATCTCAGAGCGAGCCAATGATTGCATTCTGTTCAATTGCCAGCTCAGCGTCAGCGGCGCCGTCGCTTGACATAGCTGTTGACGCTCTAGATGCGTTTTCTTGTCCGTTTTCTTAAAGGTTCATCGAACGCATTCGTTTATCGCCGTCTTATGGATTTTGCGCCTGCCTTACCAACCTTTTTTGTCACGCTTCGCGAAGGCGTGGAAGCTGCCTTAATTGTCGGCATCGTGTTAGCTTGCTTGAGCAAGGCCCGGCAAAGCCAGCTTAATCGCTGGTTGTACTTGGGCGTGTTAGCCGGCTTAGTTGGTAGCGTACTCACGGGAATTGTTATCGCTACTAGCGTGATGCAGATTGAGCGAACTCTACCGCAATTTGAACCCATCATCGAACCGCTGTTTGACAGTTTGTTTTGTGCGATCGCCATTATCATGCTGAGCTGGATGTTGTTGTGGATGACTCGTCAGGCGCAATCGCTTAAAGGCGACATCGAAGGTTCCGTCACAGCGGCGTTGGCAGACAGTGATGCAGCTAGCATCACTATTTTCAGCCTCGTCTGTATTGCTGTGCTGCGAGAAGGTATTGAAACCGTCCTATTTATCTTTACCAGCGTGCAGCAGAGTGGCGTGGCGGTAATCGGTGCAGTCGCCGGCCTATTGGGTGCTGCCTGCATTGGGTTAGCCCTGTTTCAGTGGGGGGTGCGCATTAACCTGCGCATCTTTTTTCAAGTAATGGGCATTTTTTTGCTGTTGATTATCGGCGGGCTCGTGATCTCATTTTTCCGAAATTTGGATGCGGCCTTTCTGGCCATCAGCAGCCTGGCTCCCTTGAATGCGGATTTGTGTATTTCGCAAGCTTCCTGCATTTTGGGGCCGCAGCTTTGGGATGCTCACACAGTCTTGCCCGATAAACAATTTCCGGGCGTGCTGCTCAAAACACTGCTGGGCTACCGTGAACAGCTCTTTGCTGGGCAGGCGTTGGCCTACATCCTTTTCATCATGACCGTGGGTAGCACCTACTTTCGGGAATTGAGCCGGGAGCGCCCGCCCATGCAAAAGTCTGCTTCTAGTTAACTCTACGCTGCTATTGCCGAATGGCTGTCCTGTTGCCGGCGATCGCCCCTCTAGCCTTGATTATTTTGGCGGGATTCATTGCTGGGCGCACTCTCAACCTTGATCGCCTCACCCTCTCGCGATTGGGCCTTTATGTGCTGTTGCCTGCTCTGATTGCCAACAGTCTTTACGGCATCACTCTCACCGCTGATCGCGCCCTGCTGATTGCCCTGGGTTTCTTTCTGGTTTCAGCCCTGCTGTACGGACTGGTGTACGGCCTCTGTCGCGGCTTCAAGGTCAACCCCCTGCGGCAAAAAACGCTGATTGCCACGACCCTCTTTGCCAACACCGGCAACTTAGGACTGCCGTTCATCACCTTTGCCCTGGGACAAACTGGGCTAGAACGCGCCGTTGTCTATCTCGTAAGCAGCAGCATTTTACTCACGACGATTGGGCCAACCTTATTGAAGGGGCAAGGACTCGCCATGGGGGTTCGCACCACTCTGCGCCTGCCTGTCTTTTGGGCCATGTTGACGGGGCTGATTTTGCAAGCTTTCTCCGTCAACCTGCCCCTGCGCTTAGACGACGGCTTAGCCCTGCTCGGCGGAGCCGCCATTCCAGTGGCGCTGGTGACTTTGGGCATTCAACTCGCCAAAACCCATTTTTATGTGGATGGATTAGTTCTGGTCGCAGCGGTGTTACGGCTGGTGCTCGCTCCCGCGATCGCATTTCCGATAGGCAGCGCGATTGGGCTCCAGGGACAAGAACTGCAGGTCCTCGTTCTGCAGGGCGCCATGCCCACTGCGGTCAATACCTTTATTTGGGTGACCGAATTCGGCGGCGACAGCGATTTGGTGGCGCGGGCGATCGTGCTCTCTACCTTGCTCAGCTTTATCACCCTGCCGAGTCTGCTCTGGACCTTGCTTACGTTCGTCCCTTAAGGCATCTTCACCGCGCCTCCCCTTTGTCTATGGGAATTTAGGCTGCCGCGATCGCCCCCTTCAACGCGCGCAGGAAGTTGCCCAGCAGCACCTTGCCCGCTTCCGTCAGCACGCTCTCCGGGTGGAACTGTACCCCTTGAATATGGGGATATTCTCGATGCTGCACCCCCATAATCGCGCCATCTTCAACCCAAGCCGTCACCTCCAGCACCTCTGGGCAGGTTGCCGGGTCAATCACTAGGCTGTGGTAGCGCGTTGCAGTAAAAGGCTTGTCAAGCCCTGCAAACACCCCTTTGCCGCTGTGGTAAATCGGAGACGTTTTGCCGTGCATGAGTTCGGCCGCAGTCACGACGTTGCCCCCAAATACTTGGCCAATGCTCTGATGACCCAAACACACCCCCAAAATGGGAGTTGTCGGCCCCAACTGCCGAATCAGCTCAAGAGAAATGCCGGCATCATCCGGGCGACCAGGGCCCGGGGAGATCACGATACCGTCAGGGGCCAGTTGCGCTAGTTCCGCCACCGTGATTTCATCGTTGCGATAAACTCGAATGTCTTGAGCCACGGCAAACTGCTGTCCTAGCTCGCCAAGATACTGCACCAAGTTGTAGGTAAAGCTGTCGTAGTTATCGATGACGACGATCATGATAAGGCTCCGAGGGGGTGAGGGTGAGTGGGCAAAGTAGAGAAGTAAGGGCGGTGGATGGATGAGAGGGTGCTGTAGAGGGCAGCATTTTGAGTATGAATTTCCTGCCAACAGCAAGAGTTCGCAGCTTCAACACCTATCCATAAGCCCTTGGTGAGTGAGATTACAGTTAGGGCTGTAGCGCTATCCACAAGGGGGGAGCCAGGAGGCAAGCGGCAACCACAATGGCGATGAGGGCCGCAACGAAGACGGCTCCGGCTGCGCAATCTTTGGCAATTTTAGCGAGTTCGTGAAAGCTTTGCTTGACCGTAAGATCGACGACCGCTTCGAGGGCGGTGTTAATCAGCTCTAGCGCCATGACAGCGCCGCAGGTCAGCGCTAACACAGCAATATCAACTCGGGGCAGCTTGAGAAAGATTCCTACGGTAATGACTACAAGTGTCGCCAGCGTGTGGATGCGGAAGTTACGCTGGGTTCGCAGAGCGTAGTAAATGCCTTGCCACGCATAGAGAAAGCTGGATGCCAGATTGTGGGCAACTTGGAACGCTTGAGGCCGTTCTGGCGACTCGGTAACAGTCTTCGGAGTTGGTGATTCCACTGGAGACGAGTCAGGAACGGAGGAAGGAGTTGACATACGGCAACAATCGATGTGTCAAATTGCGGAGAATATTGAGCGATCGCCCTCTAGCACTCTAATCCGAAGACTATCAAACAATTCCGCAGCCTTAGCATAATGCAGATGCGAATGGACTAACAGATATCTGTGCCAATCGCTATGCCAATTTGCGATTGCAGGGTCACCATTCCGAGTTCGGCAACGCCACTAATCAACTACTGCCTCGACCCATCGCAATCTATCCGGCCACCCAGCCACTGTTTCATTAGAGCGCTTCTGAGAAATAAGCCGTGTTGGGGAGCATCATATTGATTGCGGCTAAGAGCGATCGCTGCTGCGCCCACATAGTTTGTAACTGCGCTTCGTCGGGATGATCCCACCCCAGCAGATGCAAGAGGCCGTGGGCGATCAGCCAGGCTAACTCTTCCTTAAGAGAGTGGCCGTGGGCCGCACACTGCCGCTGGGCTGTGTCTACTGAAACTACTAGATCTCCCAAATTAAAGGGAATAATCGCCAATATTTCTGGCGATAGTGGAGCATTGTCTAAGCCTGCAAAGGAGAGCACATCAGTGGATTTATCTTGTTGGCGATAGGTGCGGTTAAGCTCAGCAATGCCCGCATCCGTCGTGAACTGCAGGCTAAGTTCATAATCGTTGATGGGAGATAGCGTTGGGGCGAGCTGCTGTAACCAGGTTTGCAGCCAGGCTTGCCAAAGGTCTGCCGGAGCGATCGCCATCACGGCTTCCAGCGCATCCCCAAAGACCTCCACCTCGACGGTCAATGATGTAGCAACCATCGCTAGCGCGTTAAATAAGAGAGTCCAACCAAAATGCTCAACAGAGCAGTCACCGTCAGCATAAAGTGAAACAGTGACTTGCCGCCCTTGCGCACCATATTCCGCATGGCCAGTTTGACATAGCTGGGCTTAGGTTCTTCCGGGCTCGTCGCTGTCGGAGATTCTGCCTGAGAGACTGCCGGATTGGGGACTTCGGTGAGTGAGTGATCAGCCATATCGTTAATTGCAAGCCGTGGCACCAAGACTATTTTTCTCACAATAGCAAGGGAATCGCTGCTCCAAAAAACGACGAGAGAAAAATTTTATGATGATTTTCAAATTGCGATGGACAGGTTCCCCTCTGACAAATGCCCTTGTTCACGGAGCTGATTGATGGCAGTTGCAACATCGGTTTCATCATTGCCATGACCTCACCACTGCCAGCGGTCTAAGCCAATCTCACTGAGAATTTGCGGTTGAAGCCACCATGCCTGCCAGCAGCGGCATAATTTCGCTACAAACTTCGTAGAAGCCGGTTTTAGGTGGTTCAACGAAAAGGTGAGAGATTTTGCTCAGGGTCTCGTCGTAGATTTTGCTGTGGTGCTCATCCATGTCGCCAGGGTTGTCCCAAAAGATGATGGCAATGCCGCGATCGCTATCCGGCTCTTGCAACAGATAAGCTCCCTCAAAGCCGTCAGAGTAAGTCGAAACGGCTTTTTCATAAAGCTGGCGAGCTTCAGAAAAGCAACCCGGCTTAAACTCGCCGAACGCGACGTAAGCGTATTTGTGTTGAAGGCAATCTAAAAAGTCAGTCATGTGAATTGCTTCCTTGAGGCAAGGTACAGGCAGTCTAAAAAGTCAGTCATGTGAATTGCTTCCTTGAGGCAAGGTACCGTGAGAAACCAGCCGAACTCACTGTGATGGAAGCAGTCTTCGCCATTGTGTTGATTGCCAGTACAGTAACAAACTTCGTTTCTCTGTTTCTCGGCAGCAAAAATTATTCATCTGGTGATGGCAATCTGAATCAGCCGCATAGAATAGCTCGACTTGGAGGGGCTGGCCTAGGACGATGCGGGCCAGCCAATCTCGGTATAAAACAATTTCTATCTACGAGGTTTTGCGGACGGAGCGATCATAGTCCTAAGCGCATGGAAGTTCCCTCCTTTATTTATCAAATTTATTAATTGAAAATACCTGAATTTAATCAGTTAGCTTGTTGATTGACTGGACTAGATAAGCGACTTTTAGCGCTTATATTGATCAACGGAAAAATGATTTATGAAAACTTGGGATTTAGCCCTACCCATCTCGCTTTTAGCTAATGAATAGCGGATAAATTAAATTCGTTCATGGTAAAGGCTCTCCATAAAAGACTGCCTGTAGAAGGTGAACAGCTAAAGTCGCTGTTGGTCAAATGACCGTCAGCGGTGATTTGCAAAAAACGTAGACCTCAGTGAAGTCAAGATATTCATGCTTTTAGTAAGCCTAGTAAAAATTGCTCAAGTGTCTTTCCAGTCTTATCTCCAAAGGAGCTTTAGGGTTCTCTTTGTTAATCGACTCTTGGAGGGATCGCTGACTGTTTGCTAGAAACATTTTTTTGGCGTCCGAAATCAAATTAAATCGAGATTTATGAAATTGTGATGAATCATCGTTTGGTCTCTACAAAACGATGAAAGTTTTGCAAAGAATCTGCGTTAGTAGGCTCTCCGGTTTTTTCAGTGGCGACACTGTATATGTGCATGTCACCTAAAGCGATAGGCAATGTCGTCTAAGCAGTGACCACCGAGTCATAACAGGAATATCACTAATAGTTGAACGAGTTATCGGTTCAGCATTATCACTCTCACCGTTACGCCTAAAAACTTGTTAGAGCAGTAACAGTTTCGCAGCAAACGAGCGGTCATCAACCAGAGCTTTTTCATTAGTGACTGAGATGCGTAGATATTGCCAGAGGCATTAGGGGTGTAGTGGGATGTCCCTGCAAATTTTGGGTAGTCGATACAGTATCATTCAATACCTTGGCGGCGGCGGCTTTGGTCAGACGTTTCTGGCCATTGACCTGCATCTGCCTGGGCATCCCTGCTGCGTTGTTAAACGTTTGCAGCCACGCGACGCCGATGGCTTCTCTCTCGATTCAGCGCGGCGACTATTTAACAGCGAGGCCGAGGCTCTGTACGTCTTGGGCATCCATAACCAGATTCCTCGGTTGCTAGCCCATTTTGAGGAAGATAAGCATTTCTATTTGGCACAAGAATTTGTTGAAGGGACGCTGCTCTCTGAAGAAATTCAGCCCGGAGTGCAGCTCACAGAAGCGCAAACGGTGGAAATCATCGAAGACATCTTGACGACGCTCTGCACCGTACACGAACACCAAGTTATTCATCGTGACCTGAAACCATCTAATCTGATTCGACGCAAGCACGATCGCAAAATCGTGCTCATTGACTTTGGGGCAGTCAAGCAAATTAGTGCCCAGCCTGAAGCAGCCCCCATGTCCAGCAGTGGAGGAGTTCCCATACCCAACAGTATGACCGTCGCGATCGGCTCCTTAGGATATATGCCTAACGAACAGCTGGCGGGCCAGCCTTGCTTAAGCAGCGACATTTATGCAGTCGGCATTCTCGCGCTACAGGCCTTGACCGGACTCTCTCCGAAACAAATTCCCAAAGATCCCCGCACCAGTGAGCTGATGTGGCGCGATTTGGTCTCTATCAGTACAGAATTGGCCGATGTCTTAGACACTATGGTGCGCTATGACTATCGTCAGCGCTACGCCGATGCCAAAACTACTCTAGAGGCTCTGCAACAGGCCACCGCTAAGTTCCAAGGTCAGATCCCCTTAGCAATGTCGATGGATACCTCCCAGGCGTTGGCGGCTCATGCTGCTTGGCTAGAGCGGGCCGATGAACTGTTTGAACAAAACCGCTTTCTTGATGCCGCTCGCTGCTATGAAAAAGTCGTAAAAGTTCAGCCTCAAGCGGCTACTGCTTGGCTCAAGCTCGGCATGGCGCTCGAAAACACTGAGCAATATGTCCTTGCGGCGGCAGCTTATGAAACAGTTGCCGAGCATCAGCCGCAGGACTATCTGGCGTGGCTCAAACTGGGAAAAGTGCAGGAGCACTTAGGACAGCCTGCAGCAGCGATGACGGCTTATGATCAGGTGCTTGACCTACAGCCAAAGAACTATTGGGTCTGGGCCGATCGCGGTCAAATTCTAGAGCAGCTTGGCCGTCCTGAAGACGCGCTATCGGCCTACAATCGAGCGATTGAATTGAAACCCGATTTTCGCCTAGCGCAAGATCGCCGTCGGCAGTTGCTGATATCGCTAAAGCGGGTCGATGAGCTGTTCACCCTGCAGCATTATGAAGACGCCATTGCAGCCTGTGATCAAGTGCTTAAGGATGATCCTGAAGACGCGACGATGTGGCTAATGCGGGGGATGGCGTTGGAAAATCAGCACCAACTGGCAGAGGCCGCAGTCTCCTTTAATACGGTCATTCGGCTGCAGCCGGCCGATCATGTCGCCTGGTTCCGTTTGGCCACCATACTCGAAGTTCTGGGACATGCCGAGCGAGCAGCTAAAGCCTACGGTAATGTCACCCGACTACAGCCGCAAAATCACTGGGCTTGGTATCAGCAAGGCCTCATGCTAGAGCAGCTGGGGCAGCCCCACAACGCGATCGCGGCCTATCAAAAAGCAGCTCGGCTACAGCCCAGCTTTGAGCCCGCCCAAGCCGCCTATCAGCGACTCTTAGTCTAGTTGCGGCAGCGGTCTATTTTGCTGCCAGGCTTGCCTGCAATATTAGGGTGATACTCGCCCACAGAGAGAAAGGCAAAGCGCTATAGTTGTTAAGAACTGTAATACTAAAAGCAGTTTTTGACGTGCTGAAACGTGCCCTATGCCTCAGTCTTCCCCCTCCGCTGAAGCTGGTTTAAAAGCCGATGCTAGTGGTCAAAATGGCCATCATCCTGCCGTCCCTTACGAAGAAGAAGATCGAATTAGAGTCCGAGGAGCCCGTCAGCACAACCTTAAAGATATTGATTTGGAGCTGCCGCGCAATCGGCTCATCGTCTTTACTGGCGTTTCGGGTTCCGGAAAATCTTCTCTGGCCTTCGACACGATCTTTGCTGAAGGCCAGCGCCGCTATGTAGAATCCTTGAGTGCCTACGCCCGCCAGTTTTTAGGCCAGGTGGATAAGCCCGACGTAGACGCGATTGAAGGGCTAAGTCCAGCCATTTCGATTGATCAAAAGTCAACCTCCCATAATCCTCGTTCGACGGTGGGCACCGTCACCGAAATTTACGACTATTTGCGACTGCTCTTCGGGCGCGCTGGGGAACCCCACTGTCCCCACTGTGGTCGCTCCATTTCGCCCCAAACGCTAGACCAAATGCTGGATTTAGTAATGGAGCTGCCCGACCGCACCCGTTTCCAAATTTTGGCTCCCGTCGTGCGGGGCAAAAAAGGCACCCACCAAAAGCTGCTGTCTGCCCTTGCTGCCGAAGGCTTTGTGCGGGTGCGCATTGACGGCGAGATTCAAGACCTGAACGACAATATTGAGCTGAACAAAAATCACGCTCACACCATTGAAGTCGTGGTTGATCGTTTGGTGATGAAGGCCGGGCTACAAGAAAGGCTGGCCGATTCGCTGACAACTTGCTTAAAGCGATCTGAAGGCATTGCTGTTATTGACATTTTGCCAGAGCGCCAAGCTGACAGCGACCGCAAAGTGGTGCCCATCGATGCCAAAGCGCTGTCGGATAAGCTGCCCGTTGCGGCAGAAAAAGGCGGTGCATATGGCGTGGAGTCGCCAACTGCTGCGCCTCAAGAGCTGGTATTTTCCGAAAATTTTGCCTGTCCTGAGCATGGTGCGGTGATGGAGGAGTTATCGCCCCGGCTGTTTTCCTTTAATTCGCCGTATGGGGCTTGTCCCCACTGCCACGGTTTAGGCAGCCTGCGCACCTTTGCGGCTGATCTGGTGGTGCCCGATCCCACCCTGCCTATCTATGCCGCGATCGCCCCTTGGTCAGAAAAAGACAACACCTACTATTTTTCCCTGCTGTACAGCGTTGGGCAGGCTTTTGGCTTTGAAATTCAAGATCGCTGGGAAACCCTAACGCCGGAACAGCAGCAGATCATTCTGCACGGCTCTGAAGAAAAGATTTACATTGAAACTGACTCCCGCTATCGCGATAAGAAAGGCTACTACCGCGCTTATGAGGGCGTACTGCCGATGCTGGAGCGCCAGTATCGGGAAACCACCTCCGATAGCTATAAGCAAAAGCTGGAAAAATACCTAATTGACCAGCCCTGCGAAGTTTGCCACGGCGCTCGTTTGAAGCCGGAATCCTTGGCGGTGCGTATCGGCCCCTATGGCATTAATGACCTGACTGATGTATCGGTGCGAGATTGCCTGGAGCGGATTAAAAAATTGATGGGCGAAACCGCTGCTGATACGCCGCCCTTACTGTCGGCGCGACAGCGGCAAATTGGAGACTTGGTGCTCAAAGAGATTCGAGCGCGTCTTCAGTTCATGCTGGATGTGGGCTTGGATTATCTAACCCTGCATCGCACTGCGATGACCTTATCAGGCGGTGAGGCCCAGCGGATTCGGTTGGCCACCCAAATTGGTTCTGGCTTGACGGGAGTGCTCTATGTGCTTGACGAGCCCAGCATTGGCCTGCACCAGCGAGATAACGATCGCCTGCTGAATACCCTGCGCCACCTGCGGGACATCGGCAATACGCTGATTGTGGTGGAGCACGACGAAGACACCATTCGAGCCGCTGACCATCTGGTGGATATTGGTCCCGGAGCCGGGGTCCATGGCGGCAGCATCGTGGCAGAAGGCGATTTGTCGGCCATTCTGGATGCCGAAGCGTCACTGACGGGGGCATATCTGTCGGGGCGCTGCACGATTCCGACACCGACTCAGCGACGCCAAGGCAACAAGCGATCGCTTAAGTTAATTAACGCCCATCGCAACAACCTCAAGAATCTCGATGTCGAAATTCCCCTGGGCAAACTTGTCTGCGTTACCGGCGTTTCTGGCTCCGGCAAATCCACCTTGGTAAACGACCTGCTGCACAAAGCGCTGATGCATAACTTTGGCAGCAAAATTCCTTTCCCCAATCAGCTAGAGAAGATTGCGGGGCTAAAGTCCATTGATAAGGCGATTGTTATTGATCAGTCTCCCATTGGCCGCACGCCGCGCTCAAACCCAGCGACTTATACCGGCCTTTTCGATGTCATTCGCGACCTGTTTGCTACCACTGTCGAGGCCAAAGCTCGCGGCTACAAAGCCGGGCAGTTTTCCTTCAACGTCAAGGGGGGGCGCTGCGAGGCCTGCAGCGGTCAGGGCGTCAACGTCATTGAAATGAACTTTTTGCCAGACGTTTATGTGCAGTGCGAGGTGTGTAAAGGGGCGCGCTATAACCGAGAAACGCTGCAGGTGAAATATAAAAGCAAGACTATTGCCGACGTGTTGGGCATGACTGCAGAGGAAGCTCTGGACTTTTTCCAAAACATTCCCAAAGCCGCTACCCGTCTGCAAACGATGGTGGATGTTGGTCTCGGCTACGTGCGTTTGGGGCAGACTGCGCCAACGCTCTCCGGCGGGGAAGCCCAGCGCATGAAGCTGGCTTCGGAACTGGCCCGCCGCGCGACGGGTAAAACCCTCTACCTGATTGATGAACCAACCACAGGCCTGTCTTTCTACGACGTTCACAAACTGCTGGACGTGGTGCAGCGACTGGTCGATAAGGGCAACTCAGTGCTGATGATCGAGCACAATTTGGACGTCATTCGCTGTGCTGACTGGATTATCGACCTTGGCCCAGAAGGAGGCGATCGCGGCGGCGAAATCGTTGCTACGGGCACCCCAGAGCAGGTCGCCAAAAATCCCAATTCCTACACTGGAAAATATCTCGCTCGCGTCCTGAAGCAGCATCCGCAGGCGAAGAAGTAGCCGGGGGTGAGGGTGGCAGGGTGAAGGGTGGATGAGATGGGTTTGGGCAGTGGAGTGAGTGGCAGAGGCTGATTTGGGAGTTGGGCTTTAGATTTTGCCCATACCCTGCGGCAAGGGCATCGTCCAACCGTCTACTTTCTAAGAAGCGCTGTCACGCGTGCGTTTCTAATTCGCGGCTCTGGGTTTGTCGCACTCCGCATTCCGCACCCTGAACTCGGCACTACAAAGGCGCGACATATTGTTTCTTCTGTTGTTATTCAACGGATCCTCTGCAGATATCTATCCAAATCTCAGCTTCCGTGTTTACAGTAATTCTTATATGGTCTGGGGAAGCTGATTTTGGGATGGATTTTGAATATCTGCATCTCTTCGTTGATAATGCTGAAGTTTGGCACGATTGGTTTGTTAATACGCTTGATTTTTGGCCTATTTCTGACGACTTTCTTCAAGAGTTGAGCGAATATTCGGTACAGCACGATCGCCTGCTAATTCTCCTATCGTCAGCTAACTCTGGACGAGCCGAAGTACAGCAGTTTTTGCAGCGCTATTCTCCCGGAGTGGGGGATGTAGCCTTTCGGGTGCGAGATTTAGATGCGATCGCTGCGCGTCTTCAGAGCTGTGGTGAGCGGTTATCTCAGCCGATTCGCTTATGCAAAACAGCTGTAGGACAGGTTCGCTGGTGCCGCATTCGAGGATGGGGCAGCGTCTGTCATACGTTGATCGAGCGGGCGACGCCACTTCTATCCGCAACGGTGCCGCAGAAAACCGAGGATTCGCGACTGGCCTCAGCAATTCCTTGGTTGGATATTGATCATGCCGTCATCAATGTGCCAGTGACAGAACTCCAGCCCGCCGCTGCCTGGTATGAAAAATGTCTGGGATTTTTACCACAGCAGCGATTCGTAATTGAAACGCCCCGCTCTGGCCTGCGCAGTGTGGTTTTACGGCATCCCGACGGTGACGCTACGCTGCCAATCAATGAGCCCACCTCGGAGAATTCCCAAATCCAAGAATTTATTAATCAGCATCGCGGAGCGGGGGTGCAGCATGTGGCGCTCAAAACTGCCGATTTGGTGCAGACGATCGCCCGTCTGCGGCGGCGTGGCCTGTCCTTTTTGTCGGTACCGGATAGTTACTATGAGCAGTTGCCCCAGCGTCAGGGATTTTGGCAGGACGCCGGGGATTGGCAGGCGATCGCCCAGCAGCAAATTTTAGTTGATTGGTTTCCCGAGACGCCGGATGTCCGCCTCTTGCAAACATTTACGCAGCCCTTGTTCGAACGTCCGACCTTTTTTTGGGAGTTTATTGAACGGCAAGTCCGCCGTGCTTCAGGTGGGGTTAGACAAGCTAGCGGGTTTGGCGAAGGGAACTTTCAAGCACTGTTTGAGGCGATAGAACGAGAGCAGGCGCGGCGCGGCAGTTTGGAGTAGGGCGTCAGGATGGTAATGGGGTTAGATAAGTTGAGGCGGAGGCCATTCGCATGTACGAGTGATGGAGTCATGGGGACGCATCTTGCCCGCGAACAAGACTGCTCTTTCCACATTCTGCATTCCGCATTCGTAGGCATTCCGGATTCTCTTCTGAACTCTGAACTGCGTATTCTGCTATAGGATAGAAGGCCAAGGCAAACTCAGCTCGGCAGGTTTAGCATGTCTCAGGTGATCACAGTGGCGGGGCGCGGCCTGCCCCTCAGAGGCGACGATATTGATACCGATCGCATTATTCCCGCGCGCTTTCTCAAATGTGTGACTTTTGACGGGCTGGGTGAACAGGCGTTTGCGGACGATCGCGCTCAGCTCAACGGTCAGCATCCCTTTGACCAACCTCAATATCAGGGAGCTGAAATTCTGGTTGTGAATCTCAACTTCGGCTGTGGCTCGTCGCGGGAACATGCGCCGCAGGCGATCGCTCGTTGGGGCATCAAGGCCATCATCGGGGTGAGTTTTGCGGAAATCTTTTTTGGCAACTGCGTGGCTATGGGAGTGCCCTGCGCAAAAGTGAGTTCGGAGGTAGCGAACCAGCTGCAGTCGACCATCACTGCCGCTCCAGAAACTCCGCTAACGGTCGATTTGGCAGCGATGACGGTCACGATGGGGGATTTTAGTGCGCCAATTGCGATCGCCGATGGCCCACGTCAAATGTTTATTAGCGGCACCTGGGATGCCTGTGGGCAGCTAGTGGCCCAGGAAGACGCTATCAAAGCCACGGCCACACGGCTGCCATATGTCGGCTGGCAGCATCAGTCGGCATAGGCCTGCTGGCCTTGTGGAGGCGGCTCTGGCGTTGCCAATTGGCCCTGAGCCCTGCCGTCTGCCGATTAGGTTGGCTGCAGTCGATAAAGGGCATTAAACCCCTCTGTGCAGTCAGGCGGGGCTCCGGCAAGCTGTCGGGCCATCGTGTGAATGACTGCTGGCGGCACCTGTCGCGATCTTCGTTCATTGCGCCTCAAGCATTCCGCCAGCGGCACATCGAGCCAAACGGCCAATATCCGGTTGAACCCTAGTGCCTGAGCGGTCTCAATTAGCTGACGACGGCCCTGTCGCTTGGTGTTGGTGGCGTCGTATACGGTCCCTGCGAGCTGCCCCTGCTGAGTTTGCGCGATCGCGTCTTGCAACTGCAGCTTTACTTTGTCCCAAACCAGAGGCCAGGGCCCTTGGATGGCCTCATCGGCAAAGAGCTCGCCGCGGATACGGTCGGTTGAAATGACCGCGATCGCTCCGCCGGCGGTTTGAAAAGAACCGGCCCAGGTCGATTTGCCACTCCCTGGCAAGCCAATCAATAGCCAAAGTGGAATGTCAGAAGAGTCAGGCATTAGGGGACGATTGGGTGGATCGGGCAATCATCGTGGTGATTGGTGGGATAGTGTCCCAGTTTTGTACATAGTTGCTTCGCCTCTAATACGGATTCTCCACACTCTGGCTACATATCCGGCTCCCCAGCTCCCTTGCTCCCAAAGCTCTCCATTCCGATCTGTAGTGCTATCCCGGAGAAATGGTATAACCCCAGTTTCTCAGCCCCGTTTTCCCTTGACATAAGGAAGCCCCAACGCCGCTGGCGTGTGGCCCCGGGCGTTGTTCAACACCAGCGCCAACAGCGTCAAGACATACGGCAGCATCAGCAAAAACTCATAGGGCAGCTCTTCTGACCCGAGTGCCTGAATGCGAAACTGTAGGGCATCCGCCACCCCAAACAGCAGGGCACCGGCCAAAGCCCACCCTGGATTCCAGCGAGAGAAAAAGACTAAAGCGATCGCAATCCAGCCTCGCCCCGCCGTCACCCCCTCAATAAATAGATTGAGCTGAACAACCGTCAGCACCGCCCCGCCAAGCCCCGCTAGGGCCGAGCCGACTAGCGTACAGCGATAGCGTAAACGGGTTACGCTTAGCCCCGAGGTCTCCACTGCGGCCGGATTTTCACCCGCTGCTCGAATCTGCAAGCCCCAATTAGAGCGAAACAGCAAAAACCAGCAGATCCCGACCAGAATCACGCTGAAGTACACTATCGGACTGTGGTTAAAGAAAATCTCACCCACCATCGGTAGATTGGACAGAATAGGAATCGGTCGGTCTGCTAGCCCCGTAATCCGAGCGCTGCCTAGCTGCGGCTGCGCTCGATACAGATATGTTGTCAAGCTTTGCCCTAATAGCACCAGGGTAATGCCTGCCACCACCTGGTCTGTGCGGCAGGTGATCGACAGCACCGCCATCACCCATCCCATCAGCACACCGGCCCCCATCCCGACGACTAGTCCAATCCAAGCGGATAACTCTGTTAGCCCTGTCCCCTGCTCTAAATAATAGGTGGCGGTAAAGCCGGCTAAGCCCCCCATCAGCATCACGCCCTCCAGGCCAAGATTCATCACGCCCGAGAGTTGGGCAATGATTTCCCCTAGGACAGCCAGCAGCACGGGAACCGCTAGGCGAATGCCCGCGGTCAAAATGGCAATGATGAAAGTCCCATCTAAAATCTGTTCCCAGGGCATAATGCCGATTTCTCCCTGCTAGTCACTGCGTTGGGCAATGGCCTGCCCTGCCAGCACCCCGAGCACCAGCAAAGCCTGAACGACGCCCGCCACCGCCGCGGGTATTTGCAGCGACACATTTAAGGATTGGGCCCCAATCACTAAGGCCGAAAAGAGTACAGACGCCACCAACACCCCCAACGGATGCATTTGCCCCAGTAACGTGACCAAAATGGCGGTGAAGCCATAGCTATCAGAAATGCTTTGCTTCAGACGGGTGTAGGTGTAGCTGACTTCAATGACCCCGGCCAGCCCGGCTAGCGCTCCGCTCATCATCAACGCGGTCAGAATATGCTGACTGGTACGGATGCCCATACTGCGGGCCACATTAATTTGCGCCCCCACGGCCCGCAGCCGAAAGCCCAGCGCCGATCGCCACAGCAGCACATAGGTCACCCCTACCAACAGCAGCGCTAGCACCACCCCTAAATGCAGCCGACTCGAAAACAATTGGGGAATTTGGGCCGCCTCTGCGAACTGGGCTGATTCGGGCAGAAATCCATCTGCATCTCGTAAGGGCACCCTAGCGGCATATTGAACCGCCAAAATGCCAATATAATTCAGCATCAGGGTGCAAATAATCAGGTTCAGTCCGCGCTTGAGATGCAGCAAACCAGCCACGCTGCTCCAAAACAGGCCCCCGAGCACGCCCGCACCCAGCATCAAGGGCAGCAATACGATGCCTGGCAGAGTCGGAAAACTGAGCGCTACGATGCCTCCCAGCAGTCCGCCAATATGGTATTGTCCCTCGGCCCCAATATTCCAAACGCGAGCCCGAAAGGCGATGGTCAGCCCCAGCCCGATCAACAGCAGCGGCGTGGCTTTGAGAATGGTTTCCGTGATTTGCCGAGACCCACCAAAGGCCCCCAAAACTAAAACGCTGTAGGCCTCTAGTGGATTCGCCCCGCTGATTTGAATCAGCACGCTGCTGAGCAGCAGCGCCATGAAGCCACCGATTATCGGTGCCCAGGGCTGCCACCGCCGCCACCAAGACCGCTGTTGGGTCACCGTTTTCACAGTCGTTGACATCACATCGTCTCCTGTAGCGGTTCCAGAGACTTGCCGGCCATCCATAGGCCCAACTGATTTACGTCCGCCGTGGCGGCATTCATCAGGCCAACAATCCTACCCTCATATAGAACCGCAATGCGATCGCTCAGCCGCAAAATTTCATCCAGCTCGGTCGAAATCAGCAAAATCGCTGCCCCGGCGTCGCGCTGGGCCATTAGCTGACGATGCACATACTCCATCGCCCCAATATCCAGCCCGCGAGTGGGCTGAGCCGCCAAAATAATGCCGTGTCCTTGAGCCATCTCGCGGGCCAGCACTAGCTTTTGAGCATTCCCCCCAGACAGGACCCCGGTGGTCGTCTGAACTGAGGGGGTGCGAATCATAAACTGCTGCACCAAACGAGCCGCATATTGGGTCATTTGCCGCAGTCGCAGCAGGCCTCTAATGCTGAACGGCGGACGGTCAAAATTGCGTAGCAGCAAATTCTCTGCCACGGAGAAGGCGGAAATCAACCCCATGCTGTAGCGGTCTGAAGGAATGTGGGCGATCGCTCCCTGGCGATATACGGTGCCTTGAGCTGGCGATCGCAGCCCCACAACGACTTCTTCTAATTCTCGTTGACCATTGCCGTCCACCCCAGCAATCCCCAAAATTTCACCGGGGTAGATGCTTAAGCTTACGTCCCGCAGCGCTAACTGTTGATGTTGACCAAAGGCCGAAAGCCGCTCCAGCTGCAGCCAAGGAGACTGGGCTGGGGTCGCGACCGCAACCCGGGTCGGACGTTTTAAGTCAACCTCGCGACCCACCATCATTTCTGCCAGTTGGTGGGCATCACAGTCCGCTACGGCTACCGTCTTCACAGTTTGACCATCGCGCAATACGGTGACGCGATCGCACAGGGCCAAGACTTCATTCAACTTATGGCTAATGAAAATCACGGCGGCTCCCTGAGCGGCCAACTCCCGCAAAATCGCCATCAGCTTGGCGGTTTCCTGAGGCGTGAGCACCGCCGTCGGCTCATCGAGAATCAGGATTTGGGCCTGACGGTAGAGCGCTTTGAGAATCTCGACGCGCTGCTGTTCGCCCACCGAGAGGTGCCAAATTTTTGCCGCGGGGTCAAGCGATAATCCATACCGTTCTGCCAGGACCCTTAGCCGTTGGTGGAGTTGAGACCGGGACTCTTGAAACAGTCGGTTCGTTTGCCCCAGAATAATATTCTCGGCCACCGTGAACGGCTCAACCAGCATGAAATGCTGGTGAACCATGCCAATGCCAGCGGCGATCGCATCCTTCGGGTCATGAAACCGAACCGGCTTCCCCCCCAGCAAAATTTGTCCTTCATCCGGTGCATACAAACCACACAACACATTCATCAGCGTGGTTTTGCCAGCCCCGTTCTCCCCGAGTAGGGCCTGAATCTCACCCGGATACACTGCAAAATTGACGGCCTGATTGGCAATCACCCCAGGAAACCGCTTGGTGATACCGCGCATCTCAACAGCAGGAGCGTCCGTCGAACCAGCAGCATTTAGCATAAGGGCGTCAATGTGACATCTATTGAGGCACGAAGGGCACTTCCAACTCTCCCGAGGCAATCTTCTCCTTAGTTTCATCCAAGGTCGTCAAAACTGCTGCGCCGACGTCCCCTTCAAAGTCAGAGGTCACTTCAACCTGAATCACATTGTCAGGCACGCCCAGGTCATAAAACTGATTTTCGAACGTATCGCTGGCCGTATCTTGCAGCATTTGATCAAACAAGGGCTTCATGTTCCACAGCAGATTAGAGGCAATCACTTCCGGCCCCAGGGATGTCATATCGCCCACGTAGCCGGTGGCGAACCCGTCGCTCTCTTTCGCTGCCTCGATTTGACCCAACGTTGGCCCTTGACCGCAGCCAATCCAGAAATCCACTCCGGTTTCCGCCTGCGATAAAGCCGCTTCCTTGGCCTTAGCCACGTCATACCAATCGCCCACCGCAGCGCTAGTCAGGGTCGCCTCTGGGCGAATCGTCTGTGCGCCCGCCAGCATTGCTTCACCCATCGCGTGACAAACAGGGATATCAAACCCGTACAGTGCCCCCAACTGCCCGGTTGCGCTTAGCTCAGCCGCCACCATTCCCACCAAATAGGCTCCCTGATAAAAGGGCTGGTCGTAATCGGCAACATTCTCAGTTGTCCCGTTGATGCCACCCGCCCAAGCAAAGTTCACATCGGGAAACTCTGCCGCTACCTGCATAACGGCATCCTGATAGCTAAAGGAGTGAGCCACGATTATCCCGTAGCCCTCCTCGGCGTATTGCCGCAGCACTGCTGCCACATCTGCCGGGTCTACACTTTCAGAAATCGCCACCTCAACCCCTTCGGCCTCCAGCTCCTGGGTCGCATCAAATGCCGCCTGATTCCAGGACTGATCG
>JBCCNE010000010.1:0-23488 GCA_039026015.1 Cyanobacteria bacterium P01_C01_bin.70
ACTGCAACTAGACTGGCCCCGGAATTAATGCCGATAATGCCTGGTGCTGCTAAAGGATTGCGAGTGAGTCCCTGCAGAATTGTGCCAGCGGTGGCTAACCCCATGCCCACCAGCAGCGCCACCAATGCCCGAGGCAGCCGCAGAGTATTAATCACAAAAGCATAGTCGGGATTCGACGGCAGGCCCAAGATGGTCTTGACTACCTCCAGCGGCGGTACCGGATATTCTCCCTGGCTGACGTTAAAGATCAGCGCCAGCAGGGCAATGGCTGCTAATACCAGCAGCATGACCGGCACGCGGCGATCGATCCGAAATGAGATCGGCAATCGCCGGAGTCGGATTGAACGCCAGGGTTTAGTAAGCGGCATGGTAGAGATGGGTGAAGGGGTCTGTAGGCGCGAGACATCTTTGTTGGCATTGGCTGTGCAAATTCAAAATTTTCTGGCGAGTAGGCTTCGCCCGTACGGCCGCAGCGTCATCGTTTGATGCGCGACCTGGCCAAATAGATGAAGAACGGCGCGCCAATGAGGGCCGTCATAATGCCTACCGGCAGCTCTTGAGGGCGAATGACAAGACGGGCCGCCGTATCGGCTACAGAAAGAAAAATGCCGCCTACCAAGATGGAGTAGGGCAGAATCCAGCGGTAGTCGACGCCGACGCCAAAGCGCACCATATGAGGAATGATCAGACCGACAAAACCAATCGGCCCCGCTAGCGCCACCGCACTGCCCGCCAGCAATACCACTACGATCGCGGCTACCACCTTCACCCAAGCGGTTTGCAGGCCCAAGCCTTGAGCCACGTCTTCACCAAGAGCGAGCAGGGTTAGCTGCCGACCCAGCACTAGCGAACCGGCTAGTCCCACTGCAATATACGGCAGCACCGGGAGCAAGCTCGCCAAGTCCTGTCCCGCTAGGGACCCGGCCAGCCAGAAACGAATATCTTCTAAAGTGCGCTGACTGAGAATTAGAATCCCGGTGGTGAGGGAACTGAGCAGATAGGTTAAAGCCGCTCCGGCAATTACCAGCTTCAGCGGCGTGATGCCGCTGCGGCCCATTGAGCCGAGCCAGTAGACGGTGACCGCAGCGATCGCCGCTCCCGCAAAAGCGAACCCGACAGAGCCACTGCCTCGAAGAAAAACCGCCAGCACCATCGCCAGCGCCGCGCCTACGTTGACTCCCAGAATGTCAGGAGCCGCCAGGGGATTGCGGGTCAGTCCCTGGGTGATAGCGCCAGCCACTGCGAGAGAAGCCCCAACAATAACCGCGAGAATCGCTCGTGGCAGCCGCACGGTACGAATGATTAAGTGATCGGTGGAACCGTCAAACTGGAACAGCGCTTGCCAAACCGTGCCCGGAGTAATGTCGGCAGCTCCCAACAAGATGCTAAACAAAAGACAGCCAACGAGAATGCCGCTGCTAAGCAACAGTCCTAAAGATAAGTAAACCGGGGATTTGGCCAAGGAGGGCGATGGCACCAATTCTGAAGACATTTCAATTCCTACAAAAACGCCTTGCTCTTATGGACGTTCCGTTGCAATGCCCAACGCGGCACCTTCGATTTCGCGCAGCTCATCCATAACGGCGATAACGCGACCGTGCTCAACCGCTTCATCAGCATTAATCACAATGACTGATTCCTCAGCTTCACCCATCAAATTACGAACGCCAGCCTGCAGGTCTTCAAGGGTAATGGCCTCACGATTGAGGGCCAAATCACCAGATGCCTGTACAGTTACCGTGAGGCGCGTCCGCTCTTGAGTCTGAGAACTGTCAGCCTTAGGCAAGTTAACCGGCAGTGATTCAGAGCGAGTCAGGAACAGGCTGGAAATAATGAAAAACGTCAAAATTGCAAAGATGACGTCAATCATCGGAATGATATTGAGTTCAAATTCCTCTTCCGGCTCCTCAGGAAGGTACATAGCGTTCCTCCCGGGCTAGCTGCTGCCGCCGCTCATAGTGGGTCTCGTAAAGAATTTCGAGCTGCCCGCCGTATTCTTGAATCAGCGCCACTTGTCGCCTGTAGAGGCCGCGAAACAGGTTGGCAAAGAGCAGCGTTCCGATCGCTACCACCAGTCCTGACGCCGTCGACACCAGCGCCTCGCTAATCCCGCCGGTAACCAGGTCGGCATTGGCCGCAATGTCGCCAAGCTGCAGCGCATCGAAGGAGGTGATTAGTCCCAGAATCGTGCCGAGCAGTCCCAAGAGCGGCGAAACGCTGATAATAGTGGCGAACATCGTGTTGAAGCGCCGCAAGTAAGGCAGCTCTGCCTGCATCGCACTCGCCAATGCCAAATGGAACTGCTTTGGGGTGGCGTCCTTAATCTCCAGGGCCTCTAAAAAAATGCGGGCGATGGGCAGCTTTACGTTCTGCCGCAGTTTGGCGTAGGCATCGACCGGAGTCTGCCGATAAATACGCAAAATGTCCTGCATCACTTTTCGCTGACGGCGATTAAGGCGAAACCAAAATACCAGTCGTTCAATAATGAGAGCGATCGCTATCAGCGAAAATACCAGCAGTGGCCACATGACAATGCCGCCTGCCGCGAAAACTCTTCCCATGATTACTCTCTACTTGCTGCCCGCAATTCTGGCCAGACAGGCCGCAAACGCTTAGGAACCAGCTTGAAACTTATTGCAAATAACCTTCAAAAATTGAGCCTTATTGTTTATCTCTTGTCAAGGTCTTATTGAAAGCAATTTTCGATAAAAACTTGGTGACGTAGAACCCAACCGGACGCAGAGAAATCGTCTTCTCGGCTAAAAGCTTTTTAGAATCAAGGCTTGAATTTTATAAGTAACGCACGCCACGAATAAATCAATGGCGATAGAGACAGCAATTGCATTCGGCAATCCTCGCTATTGACCTTTGATTGAGCAATAATTTTTTTCAAAACTTTATAATAGAATGCCTATATTCACGGTTGCCGCTGAATCCTATGAGCCTTTCTAATCTGTGTGTTGAACAGCATGAGCGTGAGCGAACTGGGCTGCGGAAGCTCCTTCTGTTAGGGCTTTTAGGATCAGTTGGTCTGCATGCGATCGCCTTTGGTATTGGTGCTTTCGGCCTTTGGCAGCGCCTGGCTGATGCCGAACCGCCTGCCATCGAGCTATTGGTGATGGAGCCGCCGCCGGAGCCGGAGGAGCCAGAGCCAGATACGGCTCCGGCAGAACTGAGTGATGAAACTAATGATCCAGCACCGGCTGCCGCTGCTGCCAACCAAGACGTTGCGGCAGCTGCTCCTGCCCCGCCGCCCCCCGCCGAAATTGTTGAACCGGAGCCAATTCCCGAAACGGCAGTGGAATCAGAGCTAACCGAGCCCGAGGAGTCCGAAGAAGAGGAGACAGAAACAACTGAGGACCCCGAAGAACCTCCAGAGCAGGTGGCTGCTGTCCCCAATGAACTGGATGCTTCGCAGTTGGAGCGGCTGCGTAACTTTTTTGATCGCACTCGCGGTACCGACCCCGACGCCACTGCGACGGATGGAGCCACGAGTGACGGCACTGACGAATCGCCGGCCGCCGCTGGCGATTCGTCAGAAACTGCGGCTAATAGCGGCACTGAAAATGGCACCAATCCTTCTGGGGATGGCAATGGCCAAGGTGCCGGGTCGCGCACCGTTGCGTGTCAAAACTGTGTCAGGCCGGAGTATCCCCAAAGTGCTCTTGAGGAAGGATTTGAAGGCACATCCCGAGTTCAGGTAGACATCAACCCCGACGGCTCCGTGCGGAGCGTGACGCTGGTGCAGTCCAGCGGCAACGCTGAAGTTGACCAGGCGGCAATTCAAGCGGCCCGCAACTCTAGCTTTCAGCCGATAGCCGGTGGAGCTAGCGCCCCGATTGATTACGATATGACCATTGAGGGCTCTGATAGCAATCGGGAAGCTCAGCGTCGAGGCGATCGCCGCTCGGTCGAATTACCGAGTGAAGAGCCCGCATCGACTCCTCAAAATGCCCAGAATGACGCTGGCGAGAGTACTCTTAATACTGCCGACGAAAATCCGTCGGATGCTGATCAGAACGATGATGCTGAAAGCGCGGCTCCTGAAGCCGAAAGTGAAGATCCCTTATCAGGCGATGGCGCCACGAACGACAGTGCTGCTGACGATGGCCAAGCGACTGATAGCGATGAAGACTCTCCTCAACCGGCGGCAGAGCCTGAACCTCAGCCCGCCCCAGAATCCGCGCCTCAACCCGCTCCCCAACCGGCAGCAGAACCGGAACCAGAACCGGCAGCAGAGCCGGAACCAGAACCGGCAGCAGAGCCCGCGCCTGAGCCCGCCCCAGAGCCGGCACCACAACCGGCCCCAGAGCCTCAGCCTGACGCCGAAGCACCAGCAGAAAGCGAGTGATTTAATACAGATAGCTGCCAATTCTGATTGCTTTAAGTGATCCTGACAGAGGGCGATTCTTCGTCTTTGATGCTTTGAAGATTAGGGTGTGCTTTACAGCGTTTCTGAGAGCTTAATTTGAGGAAATCTTAAATGGCCTTCACATCAAGGTTGGACCGGTATCTGAGCGCTCCTCAGCGGGATTCGCCAAAAGTTAAGAGGAAAGCTTTGGCCTGACTGGCGTTCACAGAGTTTGTAAATTATCCCTGAAACGAGTGAGGTACCCAAAATAGCTTGAAGCATTTGTTCCTACCATAGATTGGTGGACTTCACCGGGCAAAGAAATGCCGTGTTCAAACAGGAAATGCTAGGGGCTGTCATCATTTAACGCTCGAAGTCCTTATGCTAAAAGCAGTTCAGCCCCTAGCGGGTTTTGCAGAGCGAGCGCGGTAATGCCTGTACCGCAAGCATTCTGGATTTAATTGATGACGCGCCCTAGAGTGCATCTCACTCAAAAAGAAAATGCTGTGTGTAGTAGGCCTGTAGAACGATTGAGAGGGCGATCGCTTATGACCGTCAAAATTATGTTTATGCCCGACGATATCGTAATTGATGCAGAAGTGGGTGAGCCCCTGCTGCAGGTTGCTGAGCGGGCCGGAGTGATGATTCCCACAGGCTGCATGATGGGTTCCTGCCACGCTTGTGAAGTCGAAATCGAAGGGCAAGAAGAACCGATTTGCTCCTGCATTAGCGCCGTACCTCCCGGACAGTCTGAACTCACAATCAATCTCTACGTTGATCCTACTTGGTAATGAGTTGCCTTTAAAGTACAGCTCTAAATATTCGTAATCTGTACTTTAAGGCCTGGCAGTGTCTCATGGTAAAAGGGGCTCAAAGTAAGTTTTCGTAGGCCCATAGCGCAGCCTGTGTGCGATCGCGCACTTCCAGCAGACAGAAAATATTCGTCATGTGATTCTTTACCGTTCCCTCTGTCAGATGCAAGGCTGCGGCAATTTCCCGATTGCTGTGCCCCTGTCCCAGTAATCGCAGAATCTCCAATTCGCGGGGGTTAAAGACAGTTTGCCAGTTTGTTCGGAGACTTTTAGGGGAGGGTTTGACCTGAGAAAACACCTTGGAGGCAATGGTCGGGCCAAGTTGACTATAGCCTTGTTGCACATTGCGGATAGCGATCGCCACCTGCTTAGCCGGCGTACTTTTGAGCAAATAGCCCAGGGCTCCCACTTCCAAAGATTGAAACACGTATTCGTCCTCATCAAACGTGGTCAACACTAGAATCTGAATCCAGGGAAAGCGGGCCTGAATTTCGCGAGTAGCTTCCACGCCGTTGCAGACTGGCATTCGCACGTCCATCAGAATCACATCGGGCTGGAGCTGTTCGGCTAGCGTAATGGCTTCCTGCCCGTGGTTAGCTTCACCCACAACCTCTAAGTCTGCCTCCAGGGCCAGCAAGGAGGCTAGTCCTTCCCGAAAGAGGGGTTGATCGTCTACCAGCAAAATCTGAATCATCCTGGAATCGTGATCTGAATGAAGGTTCCTTGGTCAGTGCTACTGTGAATCTGCATCTGCCCTTGCAAAAGCTGTACCCGCTCTCGCATGCCGCGTAGGCCAAACCCTGAACCGATCCTTTCCGTCTCAAAGCCCACGCCATTATCCGAGAGGCCTATGGACACGCCCTCTGGAGTCGTTTGCGCCCACAGGTTCACAGCCGATGCCTGACTGTGTTTTTGAATGTTGGTGAGCCCTTCTTTGACAATTAAATAGAGCTGCTGCCTCACCTGTAGCGGCAGTTGGGGCAGAGCGATTTGGGCCTTGATTTGAAAGGTGTGGGACTGATTCATCTGCTCCACTAGCGCGTTTAGCGCAGCGCTAAGGTCAAATTGGCCTTGCCGCATGGTGGCAACCGCCCGCCGCACCTCTTGAAGTGACTGACTGGCTAACCCTTTCGCCTGGTTTAAAGCGCGTAGAGCCCGATCAGGATTAGCGGTATGCAGGGTTTGGGCCAGTTCTAGCTGGACATCGAGAGTCGTCAGGGTGTGTCCTAGCGAATCGTGGATATCCCGAGCAATGCGAGTGCGCTCTAAATCTGTCGCCAGCACCTCTACTTCTGCCGCCAGTGCTGATACCTGTTGACGACTCTTGCGCTCCGACAGTAGCGTCAAACACAGCAATATAATCAGCAGGCTAAAGGGAACGTAAATCACAAGGCTGTTGAAGAGCGCATCCATCATAAGCAGTTGTGGAACGTCCTGAATCGCCTGTATGCTGCGCTGAATATCTTCCTCCAGTTGCCCAATCGGGGTAGACAGATTGTGAGACAGCCGCCAGGCATAGCTAAAATGCCACGCAATCCCGGCCAAGACGGCAGTCGAGATAGCATCCCGCCGCCGCATCAAGAAGCAGCTTTTAAATAAGTACAAATAGAGAAACGGGTCGAGCCCCCAATCGCTGAACATCCGCGTTGGCAATAGGCAGGCGATCTCAATGAAGATATAGGCTCGGCGCTGCCACAGAGGGCGCTCGATGGGAAACACCAAACTCAGGATTGCCAGGAGCCCCAGCACCGCGAAGTTAAGATAGTCACCAAACTCCACATCGTAAGGAATGGATTTGGAGAGGATGGGAAACAGCACCCGCAGTATCACCATGCTGAGAAAAGCCCACTCGACGTAGCGCAGAATTTTGGGAATGGAAGCAATGGTTGTAGGGACCTGAGGAATTGCCCGAGCTGTCATCGCCTGTACCGCAGAGATTTGGACACGTCGCTTCTTGATCTTAGGGGACCCCTTGACCGAATCCCCATGACAAAAGTCATTCGTCTCGATGACGTTTCGCTATGGAGTGTCATGGTGACGCCTTGCTAGGGTTGCACCACAACAACCTTCCTAGAATGCATATTCATCATGAAGCAATTTCAACTGGGGGCCGGTCTGATCCTGATGTCGGTTAACTGGATCGGGCTGGGATTTTATAGTCCTCGCTTCCCGCTGTTAGGCAGCCGCGAGATAATCGCCGAAACGCCTGTAGCTCAAGGCACTCTGCCACCTCTCATCGATCGCGAATTGTTCTTTGGCGATCCAGAAATTATCGGGGCGCAACTTTCCCCAGACGGTCAATTTCTAGCCTTTCAGAAACCGCTTGACGGCGTGATGAATGTTTGGGTCAAAGGTATTGATGAACCGATGGCAGCCGCTCGTCCCGTTACAGCCGATGCCGAGCGCCCCATCTACATTTACTTTTGGAGTGCTGATGGCCGCTACATTCTCTACGTTCAAGACCAAGGCGGTAATGAAAATTTTCAAATCTACGCGGCTGAGCCCGAATCCTTAGATGAAGCTGCGCCTACAGTCCGTAATTTAACCCCGATTGAGGGCGTTTCCGCTCAGATTTATGCGGTTCCAAAACAAACCCCCAATAACATCATCATTGGCTTGAACGATCGCGACCCCCGTTTTCATGACGTCTATCAACTGGATTTGACCACGGGTGAACGCACGCTCATTTATGAGAATGACGAAAACGTTGCCGGTTGGATGGCAGATGCTCAAGGTACGGTGCGGGTAGCCTATCGCCAGACTCTAGAAGGCGGTAACGAGACCCTGGTCATCCAAAACGGTGCCCTGACGCCCATTTATACCTGCGAGATTGAGGAAACCTGTCACCCCATTCATTTTCATCCTGATGGTCAGCAGGTCTATCTCATAACTAATCGTGACCAAGACCTGATTCAGCTAGAGTTGCTTGATTTAAATACAGGTCAGAGCCGTTTGGTAGAAGCAGATCCTGAAAATCAAGTGGACTTTGGCGGTGCGGTATTCTCAGAAGCAACCGATGAGCTGATTGCGACTGCTTACATCGGCGATCGCGCCCGCATTTATCCTCAAGATGATGAGTTTGCTGCTGATCTTGCCTTTCTCCAACAGCAGTTCCCCAATGATGAACTTTCCCTCGCGTCGCTCACCCAAGATGACCAGTTAGCGCTTATCGGTGTCCAAAGTGACGTGAATCCAGGTTCGATGTACCTGTTTGATTTCAGCACCCAAACCCTGGAAAAGCTCTACGATTATCGTCCCGAGCTATCCAGCGCATCTTTGGCAACGATGGAGCCGGTTCGCTACACTGCCCGCGACGGACTCGAAATTCCGGCGTATCTCACTCTGCCCCCCGGCCTCGCGCCCGAAAATCTACCCGTCATCATCATTCCCCATGGTGGACCGTGGGCCCGTGATGTCTGGGGTTACAATCCCTTCGCTCAGTTTCTGGCCAATCGCGGCTATGCCGTATTCCAGCCTAACTTTCGGGGATCCACTGGCTACGGCAAGGACTTCCTCAATGCGGGCAATTATGAGTGGGGCACGGGCGCGATGCAGCACGACATCACGGACGGTGTGCAATATCTTATTGACGAAGGCATTGCCGACCCTGAGCGCGTGGGTATTTTTGGCGCTTCCTATGGCGGCTATGCAACTCTTGCCGGCTTGGCCTTTACCCCCGAACGATATGCGGCTGGCGCTTCCTTCGTCGGTCCCTCTAATCTGATTACGCTGCTGGATTCCATCCCGCCCTACTGGGCGCCGCTTCGGGCCACCTTTGCTCAACGAATAGGCGATCCGGATAATCCCAGCGATCGCGAACGACTCGAAGCGCAGTCTCCTCTATTCTTTGCCGACCAAATCCAGGCTCCCCTCCTAGTGATTCAGGGGGCCAACGATCCTCGAGTGAAGCAGGCGGAGTCCGACCAAATTGTCGCTGCCCTGCGCGAACTCAATCAGCCCGTGGAATATCTGGTTGCTCCTGATGAAGGACATGGCTTTGTTAAAGAAACCAATATTTTAGCCAGCGTGGCAGCCCTGGAACGCTTCTTTGCTGAGCATTTAGGCGGACGCTACCAAGCTGAATTGTCCCCTGAGGTTGAGGCCCAATTGGCAGCTCTAACGG
This sequence comes from Cyanobacteria bacterium P01_C01_bin.70, assembly GCA_039026015.1. Taxonomy (GTDB): domain Bacteria; phylum Cyanobacteriota; class Cyanobacteriia; order Phormidesmidales; family Phormidesmidaceae; genus Halomicronema. Next base: position 9,287 of record JBCCNE010000010.1, read on the forward strand.
TGGATGTTGATACCGTCACAGCCACCACCCCAGACGAACCAGACGTTGCCGACATCGACCCTGCTGTTTATAGCCGTTACGTAGGCACCTACCAGCTCCTGCCAGAAATGCAGGTGGACATCCGGGTGGAGGATGAACAGCTCGTTGCTCAGGCCACTAACCAAGAGGCCTTCACCCTCTATCCCACCTCCGAGACCGAATTCTTTACCCAAATCGATGACATCTCGATTCAGTTTGAGGTCTCATCAGAAGGCACTGTCAATGGCTTCACCCTCTATCAACTCGGCCAGGAACTCTTTGCGCCGAAGCTGGATTAGTCGTCGGTCAGAGTTCAAGTTTTGGGTCGGGAGGTGGGTGGTGGGTAGTGGGGTGACTCCTGGCTCCTAGCTATGCTCCCTCCGCTTCCCCTGCCTCCTCTGCTTTCTTGAAAATCCTCCATCCTCTTCTGCTTTCAAATTCATACGGCAGGTTTTAGCGAAAGAATTGGGATTTTCTAAGAGCGATCGCCTGAATCCGCCCCCACGATTTACTCCCCACCCTCTACCCTCCCACTCCCCCACTCCCTTATTTCCTTACTCTTCTCCTCATCCCCCCACCTTCCCCCTCATGCCCCACCTACCCCTCCCCCAATCCATCCCGATCGCTGAAATCGAAGCAATTGCTGCCCCCTTTATGGCTCAGAAGGAGTCGCTGGCCTTGGTCGTCGGCATTGTTCAGGGCGATGACGACTGGGTCGAGGGCTTTGGCCAGATGAGCCATGGGTCAGCGATATCTGACGGCGATATCGTGTTTGAAATTGGCTCGCTGACCAAGCTGTTCACTGCAACGTTGCTATCGCTTTTGGTGGAACGTCAGGAACTGAAGCTGACAACCCCCATCAATCAGCTGGCTCCTGCGTATCAGCAACTACCCGACACCATCACACTGGGAACCCTGGCAACCCACACATCCGGACTCCCGCGATTGCCGACCAATATTCACCAAGCCATCAAAGCCGATTCGCAGAATCCTTATGCTGCCTACACGCGGGAAGATTTACACGCTTACCTACAAAGCCATGATGGAACACCGGGTAAAACGACTGGTACCATCAGCTACTCAAACTTAGGGGCAGGCATTTTGGGCAATATCTTGGCGGATCATTTAGGACAGTCCTATGAAGAGGCTGTGATCGATGCCATCTGTACGCCTCTAGGACTGCAAGATACGCGAGTTAAGTTGAGTGATGGCCAAACGGCCCGCCTTGCAATCGGGCATTCACCGGACAATAAACCCCTCAAAAACTGGGATGTGCCAACACTAGCCGGAGCCGGAGCCCTGCGCTCCACGGCCAACGACTTGCTGAAATTTCTGAGGGCTAATCTGCAAGCCACATCGCCGCCATTGGGGAGGGCGATCGCCGCCACCCACTCCCTGCAATCCAAAACCTTCGCTTCACCCACAGGTATAACCAAACTGCTAGTCAAACTTGGCGGCTTCCGCCTCCTGAGACTGCTGCAAGGCAAACCTCTTGTCGAACGACAGCCAAAAGGCATTGGCCTCGGTTGGTTCGTCGATTATCTGCCCAAAATTGACCAACCCGTCTATTGGCACAACGGCGGCACTGGCGGTTATCGGTCGTTTTGTGGATTTATCCTAAACACTCAGACCGGCGTCGTTGTCCTATCCAACTATGGCGATAATTTGGGCAGCCTCTTGAGCCACTACTCTGTAGATGCGATCGGATTTCAGATATTAAAAACCTTGGTCTTCCCACAAGCAAACTCAAGGTGACTTTCGCCACCAGCCCACCATGTCTCCACACCTATTTTCTGTTTCCTAACAAATTCGCTGCTTAATTCGGGATGACTTTGGGCAGCCTAGCCATAACTGCCAGAATTGCGGCTTTCGGGGACGTTACCTGCACCTGCTAAGGTTCGGTTCTACCTACCCGCTAACGATGAGCCAGTTGTTACATTGATACCAACTGTTAGATAAATACCTTGCGCATTTTTGTTTACGCAGTTAGTTTATCGCTAACCGATTGAGGTGAAAACCGTGAATAACTCGTCAGGCCAAACTCCCGCCTTTTGGGATAGTCAAAAAAGCGGCGGCAATGCTCTGTTAGAGTATGTTCAATCCATGACACCCGAAACTGTGGCGCAATTGTCTCGCCCCGTTTCTCAAGACGTGATGCAGGTGATGGAGCACAACATTATTGGTTTACTGGGTGGGTTGCCCTCACAGCATTTTGATATTTCAGTCACGACCAACCGTGAGCAACTGGGTCGTTTGCTGGCTTCAGCGATGATGAGCGGCTACTTTTTGAAGGGTGCCGAACAGCGCTTGGCATTCGAGGAGTCCATTGTGTCAGGAAGCACGGCAGAAGAGTTGGAGTGAGCATATTCCAGCCAATTACCCACCTAACGTTTTGGAAAAGGTTGATAAACCGGCAGAGCAAAAATTTTCTTGATTGCGCTTAGGTGGGAATGTTTTTTGGGGATGAAATACTTTAAGGTAGCTGCTGTGGATGATTGCAGATGTTGCCTGAGTGAATCGACAAAGGGTTGTTAGTCCAGAGATATTGGAGCGCGATCGCTCGATAAAGTCGTTGACGGCTTTATCGAGCGATTTAGTTTTGCAACTGCAGACCAATTTATTGACTTGGTACGTCCAGCAGGGTCGCCAGTTGCCCTGGCGGGAGACCCGCGATCCCTATGCGATCTGGATCTCCGAAATTATGCTGCAGCAAACTCAAGTCAAAACGGTGCTGCCCTATTACCAACGCTGGCTAGAAATCTTTCCGACGGTGCAGGCGCTGGCCGCCGCCGATCAGCAAGCGGTGCTCAAGGCTTGGGAAGGGCTTGGCTACTATGCCCGAGCTCGCAACTTGCACAAGGCCGCTCAGATCATTGTGGAACAGCACGGTGGTCAATTTCCTCAGTCCTTTGCTGCGGTCATGGCCTTACCTGGCATTGGCCGCACAACGGCAGGTGGTATTCTCAGCGCCGCCTTCAATCAACCGATGCCGATTTTGGACGGCAATGTGAAGCGGGTACTCGCTCGCTTAATTGCCCTGCCACAACCGCCGAGCAAAGCCCTGGATCGGCTTTGGGAGATCTCTAGTGGGCTTGTGCCCAGCGATCGCGCTCGCGACTTTAATCAGGCTTTTATGGATCTAGGCGCGACTGTTTGTACTCGCCATCGTCCCGCCTGCTTGATCTGCCCGTGGCGATCACCCTGCGCAGCGTACAATCAAAACGTTCAACTGGAGATTCCCATGACTGAAGCCCGCGCCCCCTTGCCTCACAAATTCATTGGTGTTGCCGTCGTGTGGAGTAAGCAAGGCCAAATCTTGATTGACCGGCGTCCACAAAAGGGCCTGCTGGGCGGGCTCTGGGAATTTCCAGGCGGTAAAATCGAACCGGGAGAGACGGTTGAACAGTGCATCCAGCGCGAATTGCAGGAAGAGCTTGCCATTGATGTGGCGGTCGGCGATCGCCTAATCACCATCGACCACACTTACACCCATTTCAAAGTGACGCTCAACGTCTTTCACTGTCAGCACATCGGTGGCGAACCGCAGCCCATCGAGTGTGACGAAGTGCGCTGGGTCGAGGTCGCAGAACTCGAACAGTTCCCCTTTCCAAAAGCCAATAGCCAAATTATCGACGCCATCAAAGCGCTCTAAATCTTATTGACTTTCCGCTCAAAATATTGGCGATTAAAGAGCATTTTGCAGTTGCAAATCTATCCCTGATTTTAGTATGGGCACCTCGCCCGCGAACAGAATGTGGGCAATTCGAGTATAAAACTGAGATATAATCGGCTCTTTTTTCAGGGAATTTCCTGATCTTCTAAAAAGCGACTATGTGAACTTACGCAGTATCTCAGGAGATTTCTCCCTATCTATTCTCCAAACTTCCGTGGTCTCTGTGAGAAGAATTAAGCCGCAATTTTGTTATGCAGGGTTTAATGCAGTATTTCCTAATAATTTTAAATTGAACATCAAGAAATGGAATCTTGTTTGGCTAAAAATAAAGCTTTCATAGACTGCTTTATTCTAGATAGATGGTCTGGTAAATCTTTGGCAGACAGCTGTAGTAAGCTTTAGCCTTAATGCGATTTTTTTAATTAGTTTGGGAATGATATAGCTAAAGCTCTATACATCAATTTATCTTGGGTCATTCCTGGTAGTATAGTACTTCGTTGCCCAGCGAGATAGTCGACTCTACCTTAGTAAGATGGCTTCAAGTCGTTTTTGTCTCTCACCATTTCCAGGAAATATAGTCAAATTCCGCTGGATTTAACGCAAAACTGCAGGCAGAATTTGAACTCTTAAGCTGTTGAAAATCAGTTTTTCAATAATTTCTTAGGGGAATTGTTGACTTATTCAGGCCTTATTTAATTATCAATCAATTCTTCACTTGAGAATCAATCATGTTCGGTCATATTAAAGATATCAAAGATTTTTCTCGATTTAAAGACTTAGGCATATCACGCGTAAACCAGACTGAACTCAGAACTTGGCCGACGATTGCTGCTGTGTTTCTGACAGCGATCGCTGCGACGGGCAGTATTTTTCGATTTCATCAAATAGCAGAAGATAGTATCCAAACTCGTTTACTACTTACTCGAACGAAAGAGCAAGTTAGTCGGCTTAATGCTCTGGAATGGGAAGGCATTGCTTTAGAGGAAATTGATGAAGACTTGACTGAGGAACTGGCTGAAAATAAGGAAGCAACTACAGCAGTCATTAGTGAGCTGCAGCAACTGCACCAGCGCGAAGAGTTACTCACTGCTCTGCTTGATAACTACGAAACATATCAAAATAAAGTTCTCCAAGTAATTGATCTGATTGCTCAGGGACGAATTGAAGAGGCGGCAAGCTTTGATGCAGAAGATATTGATAAAGTCTACGATGATCTCTACGCTCAGATCACTTATCTGGAAGCAGTTTATGTAGAGAAAAAAAGGCGGACTCAAGCGATCGCTAAGCTCGGTACAGCCGCTGCATCAATTCTTTCAGCATTGGCAATTAGCATCCTATTTCACGAGTTTAGCAAGCGCTTATTTCAGAAAAATAGAGAACTAGAATTTCTCTTAGATGAGCTGAAACAGAATCAGCGTCAACTGATTCGACAAGAAAAAATGGCGGCATTGGGACAGCTGATTGCGGGAGTCGCCCATGAAATTAATAATCCATTAGGCGTAATTAAAGCCTCTGCGGGTAATACCCAATCAGCCCTGCAGGAAGCATTGACTGATTTGCCTCAATTACATAAAAGACTCAATGTAGAAGAACAAGCAGCTTTCTTCAAACTAGTAGATCAATCAATTGATAAGAAAATAGTTGTCAACCCTAAGGAACAGCGTACCCTTAGGCGACAGCTTAGCTCTCAGCTTCAAGAAAGGGAAGTTGAAAATAGCCGATACATTGCAGAACTGCTTTCAGAGGTCGGAATAAGCGAGATTCCAGATTTTCTAATCCCACTGCTAGACCATCAATATAATGAGTGGGCTATTGAGCTGGCTAGTAATTTGAGCCATATATTTGTCAATAACAAGATGATTTCATATGCTGTTGATCGATCTTCTAAGGTTGTATTTGCTCTGAAGAAGTATGCAAGATTTGATCAGAGCAATGAAAGAAAAATGATTCAAGTGACGAATGGTATTGATACTGTTCTAGAACTGTACTACAATCAGATTAAACATAACATCGAGCTAGTTCAAAATTACGATGACATCCCTAGAATCTCAGGATATCCTGATGAATTGATTCAAGTTTGGACAAATTTAATTCACAATGCTATCCAAGCCATGCCGGATGGTGGAATCTTGACGGTTAAAGCCCAAAGAGCAGGACAAGATGGTATTGAGATCGGAGTTGCCGATACTGGAAGGGGTATTCCAAAAGGCCTTGAGCAAGAGATATTTGAGCCTTTCTTTACGACTAAATCGGCAGGAGAAGGTACTGGCATGGGCCTGTATATTAGTCATAAAATTGTTGAAAAGCACGGAGGTAAAATAAGCGTTGTCAGTGGACTGAAATATACCGAGTTTTTAGTTTGGCTGCCGATAAAAGCTGTTGAGTAATCAAAGAAGGCTAGACTAATGAATCGAATCGGAATTGTCTGTGTTGATGATGAAATTAATATCTTGAAAACGCTTTCTAAGCAGCTGAGAAGGCTTTTTGGCAACCGCTATGTCTATGAAATTGCCCAAAGCGCTGAGGAAGCTTGGGAGGTAATTGAAGAATTGGTTGAGGAGAATGTTGAGATTTTGGTGATCGTCTCTGATTGGCTTATGCCAAATGTCAAGGGTGATGAGTTTTTGACGGAGGTTCACCGCTGCTTTCCAAAAATTGTCACAATTATGCTAACCGGGCAAGCTGACGCAGCTGCGATTGAGCGAGCAAAAGTACAAGCTAATTTGTTTGCCTGTATCCATAAGCCCTGGACCGAAGAAGATTTGTATCGGGTGATCAAACAAGCATTAAATGAATAAGCGATGAGACCAACGATTGTATGTGTCGATGATGAATGGGCCATTCGTAAAAGTCTAAATCAACTTCTCAAACAAAACTTTGGTAGTAAGTATGATATTGAGTTTGCGAGTAATGGCAGAGAAGCTCTGGCGTTGTGCTCTGACTTAGCACAGGCGGGCAGAGATATTCCGCTGGTGATTTCTGACCAAAGCATGCCTGGCATAACCGGCGATCGCTTGTTGATTCAGCTTCATGCCCTATATCCTGCAACCTTAAAAATCATGTTGACTGGCAAGGCCGATGCTGAAAATGTCGGCAATGCGGTTAATCTTGCTCAACTATACCGATATATTGAAAAGCCTTGGGACGAAACTGATTTAGTCTTAACGGTTACGGAGGCATTACGTCGCTTTTGGCAAGAAAAAAAATTACTTGAGCAAAACACTCTACTCAAGACAACTAACGCCAGGCTAGAAAGCTCTCTAGCACTCTTATTGGCAACTTTTGAGGCAACAGCCGATGGCATTCTGGCGCTAGATAATCAAGGGCAAATTGTTAGCTTTAATCGAAAGTTCGCTCATTTTTGGAATTTGGATGCTCAAAATCTCAGCCAAGATAGTCATCATCTCTTAAAAAGTATTCAGGAGAATTTGTCAGAATCAGATGCTCAAGTGTTTCAATCTCTTTTTTGGCACGTAAAGCAGGAAAGAAACGACTATTTGAGTTTAAAGAACGGCAGAATTCTTGAATACTATCTGCAGCCCTACACGCTGGAGGGAGAGGTTGTTGGCCGAGTCTGGAGTTTTCGCGATGTTACTGAAGCTAAGGAGTCAGAGGTGTTAATGAAACGCCAAGCTCTGTATGATTCCCTTACCAATCTCCCCAATCGGATTCTCCTGAATCAAAAATTCGTCGCTTTATTAACAGAGTTAGCCCAAAGCTCACAGCCACTCGCGGTCATGTTCCTAGATCTAGATAGGTTTAAGCAAATTAACGACACCTTAGGACACCATGTCGGCGACCTATTGTTGAAGCGAGTCGTTCAGCGCCTTGAAGGTTGTTTGAGAAGCATTGACTTTATCGCTCGCTGGGGAGGCGATGAGTTTGTGCTGCTGCTGCCCCAACTTGGGGACCCAGCAGATATCAGCGCCATTGCTGAGCGATTGATAGCGGTCTTGCAGCATCCTTTCTCGTTAGCTGAACACACTGTTGAAGTGACAGCCAGTATTGGCATTGCGCTTTATCCTGAAAATGGTTTAGACGAGGTTACTTTGCTGACCAGAGCCGATAAGGCTCTCTATCAAGCTAAACATGACGGTCGTGGATGTTATCGGTACTACAGCCCAGCCGTCAATGGTGAAAACTGAAGGGCTGTTAGCTACCAGGGATCCTCTAAGAGGCTGTCAGGCAGCTGAGATGGAGGGCCATGATTTATCTGCAAGATTTTCAAAACTGCAGTGCTGAGAGTCTGGCTAACAAGGGCATAGCCTTGGGGACTCAGGTGAATATGATCGCGATAGAGGTCGGCGGAGTCGGCAGTGGTCTGAAAATCTGCCAGAAAGTCGATGTAGAGGATTTGCTCGAATTCAGCGAACTGCTGCACTCGCTGCCGGGCTTTGAGTTCATAATCACGGGGGCCAGGGGGCTGCACCTCACGTAAGAGCGGCGTCATGGCCAGAATGAGACGGCAGTCAGCTTGCTGAGCGAGGTGCTGTAGTTGACGCACCGCCTCTAAATTTACGCCCACGCGATCGCCTCCCTCTTGCTGAATAGCTTCCAACTCAGGAATGGCAGGTGATTTTATCAAGCGTCCCAACAGCTCGACTAGGGCTAGCGGCGGGTATTTTTGAGGATAGGCGCGATCGCGACCTACCTGCACAGAAGTGGGAGCTGTGGCAAACAAATCATCCGTGTTGAGCAACAAAACCATCACTTGCGAGTCAAAGGTGCCAAATTTGGCCGCGTAGGCTAACTCATTGCGCGGCCCCCAAGAATTGGCCGAGGCATTTAGGACTTCAACATTGGTATGTGCTGCGGACAGCATTTTGGTGAGCTGCTGCTGTAGCCGCACCGATAAAATTTCTGACTGGTCAGTCCACCAGCCGCCATTGACAATCGAATCGCCTAGCAGCAAAATCCGCAGCGTGTCAATCTCAGGCTGGGGCGTAATCGCTCCGCCCCGCATGGAATATTCGTTAATCACAAATACGTTGCCAAAGCGCTTGGTGCGCTGGTTAGGGGCGAGACGGTATCCGGTTTGTGGGTCAGCTATGTAGAGTGGGGGTTTGCCAAAGCCAAAGAAAAATCGCAGTGCCAACTCTATCGCGCCTAAGCTCAGGACGATCAGCCCTGCGATGATCAACGTAAGTTTCACCCGTGCCAGTCTCCCTCAGAGGTGATTTACAAACTCTGTGAACGTCAGTGATATCGAGGTTTTCACAGTTCGATGTCAATTTAACAAAGAATCGCTCAATTTCTTCTCGAGCAGTGATGGCAGGGCTTTTTGCAACGACCTTTGTAAATTAGCTCTTTAATGCCCCAACAGTTTAGAGGATGCCCATTCTCAGGTCATAGCTGCTTTTGCAAAGATCTTTGACCAGACTGTCCACCACAAACGCTTTGAGCAGATTGGCACGCGGTAGCCTGAACAATTGTCTGGGTCTGATTACATCGCATGCAAAAGTCCTTGTGTTTATTTGGCGCGATTGCCTTGGGGATATTGTTGCCGCAGGGCCATCAGTACGCCTACTTAATCCGTTACTTCATCATGCTGATTTTGTTCTGCTCGCTGCTGGATTTGAAAATAGATGCCAAAACCGCCGTCAATTCCCGTTTAGGTGCGGTGATTGCTTTGATGATGGCGATCGCAGGGCTTACCGCTTGGGTTAGCTATTGGTTTAGCCCCGAACTGGCCCTCGTCGCGTTTGTGGTGGCAATGGCTCCAACGGCAGCGGCCGCCCCGGTGATGACTCGTTTCTTAGCTGGGCGGGTCGATTACGTGATGGCTTCTGTCGTCGTGACCAATAGCTTTTCGGCAATCGCCATGCCCCTGGTGCTGCCGATTCTGAGTCCTAACCAAACGATGGGTATTAATCTCCTGGGCTTGGTCAATACGCTAACTGTGGTGTTGCTGCCCCTGGGAATGACTCAGCTTATGCAGCGGTGGACTCCCCAACTGATCAGCAAATTACAGGCGATACGCGGCGTGGGTTTTTACTTTTGGATGACGGCAATTTATTTGGCTACGGCCAAAGCTACCTACTTCATTGAGGCAGAGTCTACTTCGCCGTGGAGCGTGATTGTCGAAATTGCGGTAGTGTCTCTGGTGCTCTGTGCACTCAATTTTAGTCTTGGGCGCTGGGTCGGCGGTCATGATTGGGGGCAAGAAATGGGCCAGTCTCTGGGACAAAAAAATACCCTGTTTAGCATTTGGCTGTGCTTAACCTTTTTAACTCCTGTGATCGCCCTTGGCCCTATGTTCTACATTGTTTTCCAAAACCTCTACAACTCTTACTTGCTGGCCCGTCAACCGCAACTGAAATCAGGCCTCTCATCTTGAAGTTCAGAGTTTAGAGGAATCGCCAGAAACGCGATATATCCCATCAATGCCGTAGGGAAGGTGATGGGTGGCCTCCGTGCAGCGTGGAATTTAGGGGGCACAGTGCAGGGATTTAGCGCTGCCAAGCCGCTATTGCACCGATGCCAAAAGCCAGCAAGATTATGCCTGATAGACGGTTAAGCCAGCGCATGCCAGTGGCGTTAAAGCGGGTGCGTAGTAGACTTACGCTGCCGCTTAAGAAAAGCCACCACAGTGCTGAGCCGGTAAATACTCCCAACACCAAAGTGCCGGACTCAGCAAAGTTTTGTCCCGGTTCGACCATGCCGAATCCAGCAAAGATTGCCGCAAAGGAAAAAATAGTAGCGGGATTAGTCAGCGTCAGGGCTAGGGTTGAGCCATAGGCCGACAGCAGCGATCGCGGCAAATCTCGCTTATCTTTGCCGATTCCAGTATGGGCATTGGCGATTGCTGTCGTTGTTGCAGCCGATTCTGTAGAGGGTTTTGATAAAAAATTCGTGATGCCTAAGTAACAGAGAAAAAGTCCGCCCCCGATACGCAGCCAAAGTGATTGACCAGTCAAAAAGTCGGCGATCGCCGTCAAGCCAAATCCGGCAATGCAGCCATAGATGCCATCGGCGGTGGCGGCTCCCAGCCCTGATACCAGCCCTATCCACTGGCCCATGATCAGAGTGCGGCGGATGCAGAGAATGCCGATGGGGCCAACCGGGGCGGCGATTGAAAACCCCAGAATGACGCCGGTAAAAAAGGTGGAAAACATGGTGGTAGAGGTTTGCAAGAGTATGGGCACGAGGGCATGAGGATAGGTTGATAAACGAACTGTTCCTTCATGCAACGAACCGGTCCTTTATGGGAAGAGGCCTCGCCCTAGCTGTAGACAACAAGGATTAGCCGCTTCAACCGTTTTCAGCAATCGGCATCGGCGGCACAATGGTTTCCTTAACCGTCGAAAGCACAATCGTGGTGCGTGTTTGGGCTACGCCGGGAAGTTCTTTGAGCTGATCGGTAATCAACCTTTCGAGTCCGCGGGTGCCGCGAGTGCGTACCTTAAGCAGATAATCTCCTTCACCGGTCACGTGATGGCATTCCTGAATGGTGGGCGTGGTGTAAACAGCCGCCAGAAAATCATCGCGATAGCGGGGATGCTCTAGCGTCAACGCGATAAATGCAGTCAGGTCATAGCCCAATTGAGTCGCGTCAATCTGCGTCACGTATCCCTGAATGACATCCGCTTCCTCGAGCTTGCGGACGCGATCGGCTACTGCTGGTGGCGACAGCCCAAGCTGCCCGGCCAAATCCGCCCAAGTCATTCGCGCCTGCCGCCCTAGATAACTAAGTATCTTGAGATCTAAAGCATTATCTACGATTCTCATTGCTTAATAAACTAAAATTAGGCTTCTATATTTGATTATAATTTATTTCTCTAAAATTTTTTATCTTAAATAACTTAAGAGGCTAATTAGTTCTGATTCAAATGCTTATTCCGCTTTTTGCCTTGTAATCCAAAGTGAATAGGTTTTGCGACTTAAGACGAATGATCGCCCTGCGCCCGGTCGACACTGGCAGTGGGGGATTTTCTCGAAACGTTAAGATGAAAAGGGGAGCAGGCCAAAATTGCGATCGCTGGCCCCACAATAGATTCCGATACTTTTACATTTCACAAACTGCTGTTGCTGTAAGGCGCGGCCCATTAAAATTCTTTCGATTTTCCATGCCCTACTACTGGTTCAAAACGTTTCACATCATCGGCGTCGTGGTCTGGTTTGCCGGCCTGTTCTATCTCGTGCGCCTGTTTATCTACCATGTTGAGGCTGAAGCCGAGCCCGAACCCGCCGCTACTATCCTTAAAAATCAGTATGAAATAATGGAAAAGCGGCTTTATCGCATCATTACCACGCCCGGAATGATTGTGGCGGTAGCAATGGCGATGGGTCTGCTGTGGACGAATCCGGCGTGGCTTAAGCAAGGCTGGATGCACGCTAAGTTGTTTTTTGTGGCGCTGCTGCTGTTTTATCACCACTATTGCGCTCGCATTATGAAACAGCTTTGGCGCGGCGAATGTAAGTGGGGCAGCAAGCAACTACGAGCGCTGAATGAGGCCCCTACACTGCTGTTGGTTGTCATCGTGATGTTGGTGATTTTCAAAAACAGTTTGCCTACCGATGCCGTTACCTGGTTGATTGCTGGGTTGGTGCTCTTGATGGCGGTGACCATTCAGCTATATGCCCGCAAGCGCCGCTTAGACAAAGAGCGAGAGCTGGAAACGGCAGAAACGGTCGAACCGCCCGAACAAACCCCCGAACCAGTCCAAGGCTAACGTCTGCTTCAGCTTGTCCAATTCATCGTTCCATTTTGGAAAAACTGCTGTACCCTTTAGCCGGTAAGGCTAGCTGAATTCGGCTGGGCGAATGCTGCGGGATCAGGTGGTTCAGTGAAGGTGAGGGATATGAAAGGGCTGAAAACGAGGTTATTAATTGGGGGAATGGCGGCAGTATTGTGCGGAGTTGGCCTCAGGGCAATCGCGTTTGTGCAGAAAGGAAACCCAGCGATCGCTGCGGCACCCCAGATATCTGACAGTCCTGCAGTGCCGCCGTCACTGATTAGCCAGAACTCCCAGGTGGATTACCGAATTCCGGCCTTGCAAAAAGACTTTACAGGCAGCTTGTGGCTGGCTACTTGGCGAAGACAGTTGGCCCGCATCAATCCGGAGACCGGCGTATTGCAAGCCCGCATTGCCGTTCCCGACGGTACGGTCGAAGCGCTGACTCAAGATCGCGTTGGGCGCATCTGGGTCGGCACCTATGCTGGCGTCGTGCGAGTTGATCCGCGCACGAATCAAGTGACCGCGACGAACTTTGCTCTGCCCTCTACCCGAGTCCTGTCTCTGCTGATTGATACGCGGGGCTTTTTGTGGGTGGGCACCGATCAGGGGTTGGCAATGGTGAGTCCTGACCAGGGACTGCTGATGACTACCCTGCAGTTTCTCTCCGGCGTCAGCGCCAACGTCATGGAGTTGGATGAGGCCGGGCATCTTTGGGTGGGCACGCTGAATGGCTTGACCCAAGTCGATACGGCTAGCGGAGCCGAAATGTTGGTGGTGCGAGATATTCCCGGCGATATTGTGCAGGCTCTGGCCCGAGATGCCCAAGGCAATCTCTGGGTGGGGACACCAGCCGGCTTGTTTGTGGTAACGCCGGATGATGGGACGTTAGTGCGTCAGGTTGGTTCTATGTCTGGTCGGAATGTCTTGTCTCTGGCTTTTGATCCTAACCAGGCACTCTGGGTCGGCACCGAGGCCGGACTCTTCACCCTAAATCCTTACAATGGTGAAATTTTTGGTGAAGTGCTGGGGCTGCCGGGGCGACAAACGTTAGCCATTTCTCCCGACACGGGGAATAAAGTCTGGGTCGGCACCCGTGAGGGACTGGCCTGGGTCAGCACCACAACAGGGCGAGGTGTGCCGCACACCGGATTTACCAATCCGGGCTCTTTGTAAAGCAGCCGTTCTATTCATTGTCGGGGAAGTGCCTTAGGGCGCGTCATCAATTAAATCCAGAATGCTTGCTGCATCGGCACACCCGCGCCCGCTCTGCAAAACCAGCTAGGGGCTGAAATACTTTCAGCATAAGGATTCGGGCGTTAAATGATGACAGCCCCTAAGGTTTCTGATGCGATCGCAGATTTGCGGATTTGGTCAGTGCAGCCGACGATCGCATCTAAAAAACGGCCATCGCCACAATCACACCCAACTTCTACTCCTTATCACGTGTTACTTGCGCTTCGGGAGATGGCTGATTGTGAAAAACTGATGGGCGACTCGTCTTGGTTATCGGCACCGCCTTAGGAGCCCGGTTCCTGCATGGTGACCTGAGTGTATGACGGATCCTCTAGAGACGCGCCGTTGGCAAGGTTGATTTTTAGTGATTAGACAATATCGCTCAAATCGAGTGGCCCCAGATTATCGTCATCATCGTCGTCACTGTTATCCTGGTCAACTGCGTCGCCACTATCGCTAGTGGGAGCGGCCTTGGCGGCATCCCCGAATAGCTCTTCCGCAAAGAGGTCATCCTTAATCGCTGTGGACTGCTGTTGAGGCTCAGAAGGCGCCTCAGGTTTGCTAATATCCGCGAACAGCTCATCGGCAAACAAATCATCT
>JBCCNE010000011.1:0-23378 GCA_039026015.1 Cyanobacteria bacterium P01_C01_bin.70
ACCGTACTGCCTTCAACTTCCTGACAACCTACCACGGTCATATTCGGCAAGTGCAAAAGATTGTCGAGATAGAAATCCATCGTCTCCACCTCCCCAGTTGTATGACCTTATACAATCATCACACGAACCTGAGAAGAGCCAAACTCGATTAAGCTCAAGAACTAATTGATTATCTTGCTAAATCTAAATTCTTCTATTACTCTTGTGCCTACATTAACAGTGAGAAGCTCATTTCTCATGATATTCGGCACTAAGAAAGAGTAAGAACAATTAAAATGCCTAGCTAGACTGCCGCCTCGCCTTGGCACGAGCGCGACGTCGCTGCTGCCTACGTTGCTCGGCTCTAATCATAGCTTTTTCAACTGGAAAACCAGCAACCGGAATAACCTGATCCTGACGCTTTTCTTCCAAATGCTTGATTTCGGTGTAATCAGTCCAGTGAATGCAGTCTACCGGACAAGTGTCAATTGCTTCCTGAATCACATCTTCAGAATCCCCATCTTGCCGAGCGACGCGAGCTCGACCATAATCTGGTTCCATATAGAATGTGTTACGAGCCACCAACGAACAATAGCCACATCCTATACAGGTCAGCTCATCGACGTAAACTCCTCGCTGGCGTGAAAGTCCCCCTAACTCCGGCTCAAATCCAGTGCGCTCAGCAGGGTATCGCAGATCACCACCCAATTCGGGCTCTAACCCACTTTGAGAAGCCTCTGCATCATCGAAACCTTCTGAAAAAGCTTCGTCAAATTGTTGAGGCATGGAACTCCTCGCAAATACAATTAAGCCCACCGCTGGACGACTAAACGAATCGCTCCATCTTCAGTTGTTTTCTGTTCAGCCACTTGAAAGCCTTGCTGAGAAGTTGCTTCCATCACTGTGTGGAAGGCATAGCGCTGGCTAATTTGATTGATAAATCCATCAACTGAGAGTGACTGCTGCCAGTACTGTAAATCAGCAACCAACTCATAATTATAAGTTTCGGGATTTAACCGGAAACCTATATCAAATCCATTAGACTGCTCAATAACGACCTCCGCAGTCTCGGTCTTACCTTGATATCCACGAACAGGAGAGGGGCCTGGCTTCCAATCAATTCCAAGATCGGTCAAGGCCGCCTGCAGGGAAGAGAGGTTACGGATCTTAGTCCGAATTTGGCTAAAGTGTGACATGTTAACCGTATTTAAACGAACGTTGAATTAGCCCCAATCGCTATAGGCTTCTTGGGCCTGAACATCTTCTGATGACGTGTGCTGAACTGGCTGAACATAATAATCAGACGTATTTTCACGACTAACTACATGTCCAAGCTGTTCTTCAACCTTGCGAGTAATTTCTTCACAAGACTGACCAACAACACCAGCCACCATCTCCTTGACGCGACCGTCGGGATAGATGATGAATTCCAAGGTTTCCATATAACGCTTAAGGAATGAAGGATTGCAGTAACCTGAATACCCAATGCCAGTTAAAAGCTGCTAGGCAACTTTATTTTACTAAGCATTTCAAAGCCGCAGTCGACCACCTCATAGCAAAAGTTTATGCAAATTATTGATGGTGAGAGTGCTTACTCCAAGTTAGAGTAAGTGTTACGCAATAAGCCAATAAGCGTCAACCGGTCGGTGCTGATATCGGCAATGGGATTCACGGGTTTACAAGGGTTCTGCTGGAAAATCTTTGCAGTTCTTTACGAATCGAGACACAGTCGGTCAAGTTGCTTTGCAGATTGGCTGGGATGATGGAGTGTCCAAGTAAAGGCTGCTCCGATAGGTCGATAATGGGGGACTGTGAAGTAACAGGGATATCCCCATGAATGCTCAAAAGACGCCGCCTAGATCTGCCATTGCTGTTGGAGTTCTTGGCTTTGGGGGGCTGGGGCAAGCCGCGACGCGGGTGCTCATGCCTAAAACTGAATTAGTTTTAGTGGCTGCTGCTGACAAACAGGGCTATGTTTACGACGATCGCGGGTTGGTGCCTCAAGCCTGCATTGAAACTTATCGCGATCGCGGCTCGGTAGGCTATGTCGAGCCGGGTGGTGTGCTGAGTCAGCAAAGCATTCGCGACTTAATTGTTGCTGCCCCCAGCGTGCAGGGCTATTTTTTGGCATTGCCCAATTTGCCCAACACCTTCATGGCGTCAGTGGTGCAACAGTTTATTGATTCTGGATGGCAGGGTGTTTTGGTGGATGCGCTCAAGCGGACCAGCGCGATGGAGCAAATTTGGGAGCTGCGAAAAGCACTGCAGGCGGCTGGGATCACTTATATGACGGGCTGTGGTGCGACGCCAGGGCTTTTGACGGCAGCCGCCGCCGTGGCGGCTCAAAGCTATACCGAAATTCACAGCGTTAAAATCACTTTTGGTGTTGGCATTGCTAATTGGGAAGCCTATCGCGCTACCATCCGTGAAGACATTGCTCACATGCCTGACTATGATGTCGATTCCGCCCGCGTCATGACGGACGCCGAGGTGGCGGCGCTGCTTGATCGCACTGACGGCATTTTACAGCTTGAAAATATGGAGCATGCCGATGACTTGATGTTGGAGCTGGCGGGTATTTGTGGTCGCGATCAAGTGACTGTGGGCGGCATTGTTGATACCCGCAATCCGAGGAAACCGCTGAGCACTAACGTGCAAGTTACAGGGCGAACGTTTGAAGGGAAACTGTCTACCCACACCTTTACCCTAGGTGATGAGACCAGCATGGCAGCCAACGTGTGTGGTCCTGCCTTTGGCTATCTCAAAGCTGGACTAGCGCTGCATCAGCGGGGCAACACGGGACTTTACACTGCGGCTGAAATCATGCCTCTGTTTGTGCGATGAGCTCGTAATAGCGCCCGTGCTTTGGGAAACTCAGTCTTTTACGGTCACTCAACTGTTTGTCAGTCGTAGTTAAGCTGAATGGCTGAGTTTCTGGAGTTCTGCACTGATTAGCGATCGCCCGTCTACAATGCTCCGAAATACCCTGCAAAATAGGGCAAATGAGATGGTGCTGAAAGTTAAAGCTCATCTATAGACATTGCAATCTGCAGCTTAGTTTAGAACCGCCCAGCTTGCCAGATGCCTCTGCCGTCAGCCGTTTAATTTTGCATTCGGCCCTGTGTAAGAGCTTGCCTTTCCCGCCGGGTATTTCGTATTTTCCTACAAAAATTTTATTCAGGTATCGGTTAATTGATGGCGGACTCCTCATCCAAAGTTTCAATTTATGCAGCAATGTTTGCCAACATTGCAATTGCGATCGCTAAATTCATTGGTGCTGGTCTTAGTGGCAGCTCGGCTATGCTCTCGGAAGGCATTCATTCGGTGGTCGATTCGGTTAACGAAATGCTGCTGCTGTATGGCCTCAAGCAAAGCGAAAAAGGGCCAGATGAACTGCATCCCTTAGGACACGGGCAAGAGCTGTATTTTTGGTCACTAGTCGTTGCCGTATTGATCTTTTCTTTGGGCGGTGGCTTTTCGATTTATGAAGGAGTGAAGGGCTTTCAAGAAGCCGAACCCGCTGCTAATCCTATAGTCAGCTACAGCGTGCTAAGCGCTGCAGCGATCTTTGAGGCGGCGGCCCTGGCAGTGTCAATCCGTGAGTTTAACCATCAGAACCCTCATCGTCAGGGCAGTCTATGGGTCGCTATGAAGCGCAGTAAAGATCCCAGCAGTTTTATCGTAATTTTTGAAGATGCCGCAGCGTTATTGGGGTTGGGAGTAGCGTTTGGGGGAGTCTATCTCAGCCAGCTTACTCAAAACACCATGTATGACGGCATTGCATCGATCATCATCGGTCTGATTTTGACGGTGGTGGCGATGGTCTTGGTCTCGGAAACCAAGGGGCTGTTGATTGGCGAGAGTGCTTTACCGGAAACTCAGGAGAGCCTGAGGACGATTATCAAGGCCGATCAGGCTGTCACCAGCATGGGATCGCTGATTACCCTGCACTTGGGGCCAAAAGACGTCATGTTGGCACTCAATATCGAATTTGCTGATGACCTCTCTGCCGATGAGATCGAAGCTGCCGTTCGCCGCATTGAAACCGACATTCGTAGCGCCCATGAAGAGGTCAAGCGAATTTTTATTGAAGCCGCTTGTACGACTGCCAACACTCAGAGTGCCGTCAAAGAATAGGGTCGAAATGACACCTGGCTGCGGCTGCCTTATTCGATGCCTCAGCACCGCCAGGTGAGTGCAGAAATGCCCCTGGCTCTGGCGGCGAGTCTATCCGCCGACAAGGGAGAGGGTGACAACCCAGAAGCCCACTAAAAAACCGGCGATGGTGGAGTAGGTGACCGTACCGCCTCCAAGTTCATAGGCTTCCGGCATCATGGTGCTCGACAGCATCGCCAGAATTGCCCCGCCTGCTACGGCTTGGGCCGAGCCCAGCACCCACCCACTGGCAACCGTACTCAGGAAGTGGCCGAGCATGGCCGTTAAGCCACACAGCAACACTGCCCCGCTCCAAAGGGTAAGAATACGGCGAGCAGCTGTGCCTGCCTGTTGCATGCCAACGGAGCTGGACAATGCCTCTGGAATATTGGAGATAAAGACCGCCATCAAAAAAGAGCTGCTGATGTTGCCATTGCCTACGTTAAAGCCGATTACCAAGGCTTCAGGAATATTGTCCATCAGGGTACCAATGAGGATGGCCAGCGGGGCCGAGCTTTTGGCGAGCTGCTGAATCTGCTGCTCAGAAAGGGGAAAATCGACCTCGACACTATCGAGTACCTGCTGTCGCCATTGTCCTTCGGAACGTTCACGCGCTTTGACCGTAGATTGAGTAGTTTCGCGCAGTCGCCGTGCCAGAATGCGACTAAGGCCGCTGGCCAGATGAGGCGATCGCGTGAGCATCCCGTCAAAGTCTGATTTATCCAGCTCATACAGCTTCATCGGCGTGCGGGCGACCACGCTGGCAGATCGTTCCTCCCCGGTGAGCAGCGCCATTTCGCCAAACATCTCGCCGGCACCAAGCTGAGCCATTAGCTGTGGCCCCTTATAAATGTCGGCCTCGCCTGTCAGGATGATGAACATGGCATCCCCAGCCGTGCCTTCTTGGCAGAGGGTGGTGCCGGGCTCAACGGTGAGTGGTTTGAGCAGGGGAATCATCGCCTGCACCTCTGAGGGAGAGAGGTTATGGAGCATCTCAACGTGGGCAATCTCGTCCAGTATCTCTGAGGTTTCTTCTTGCCGATGGTGATAGAAAAACCTTCGTGAGGAGGAAGGGTGACGAATAAAGCCGCCGTGATCGTCGATGTAATTAATGATTAGAGTGAATAGCGCGCCGCCAAAAATAAACCCCACTAGCAGGGGCCAAAACCCAGCCTGCTCATAAACCGGCTGGGTAATGTCAAAGGCGATCGCTGCCAGCAGGGTACCGCTGCCAAAGGCCATAATGGCTGCCGTAATGACGCGGCCTGGCTTCCAGCAGATACCCAAGATAGCGCCAATCAGTAAACTAGAGGCTCCCAAGAACCCCTGCAATAATGCAGATAAGGGCATAGTCGGTATCGTTCACAAGCCTACGATAAACCCGCAGACCCTAATTTAGGCAACTTTTTTACGAATTTAGGGTGTGGGTGTTGGGTCGAGGGTGGTGATCGGCAATTCGGCGCTGCGCCATCCTCGCATATCGCCCTCAAGTGTCAAAACGGACTGAAAACCGGCCTGCTCCAACGTCTTTTCGGCAATGCCCGCTCGCACACCGACTTCACAGTACACGATGACTTCTGCCTGATTGAACGCAGTCAACTCATCCAGACGATTGGGAATTTCTCGATAGGGGATATTGACTGCCCCAGGAATATGGCCAGCGGCGTACTCTGCGGGCGATCGCACATCCAAAACCAGCGGTGCCCCAGCTGTCTCTAATGACGTCATCAGTGCTTGAGGAGAAATTGACTCGGGCGCTGACCAGCCCATTTGGCCTAAAACCATTAGCGCTACCGCGATCGCACCTGCGAGCGGTAGCCACAGTCGACGATACGTTTCCCAAAGAGGGCGGAGCATAACTTTCAGGCGTGATGACATCATTAGGGGCACCAGGCAGCTTGTATACTATGTCTCAGTTTAGAGCGTGTTCATAAAACTCATTTATTTGAATGCGCTGGGTGCCAAATTTTTGTTGTTTGGGCCATTGGCCCGTTGAGGTATGGCTTCTTCTCCACGTCAACGCCGCCGTCGCCCGCCGCTGTGGCGGCGTTCTCGCCAGCGACCCCGCCGACCTGACAGCATTCCTTGGGCGTGGCTGGCGGTTACCGCGCTGCTTTATTTGTCGATGGGTTTGCTGCTGGCGGCCTTTCCCGTCCCCTATTGGATCTGGAATCTGGCGTTGGCTGGCATTGTGGCTCAAGCGCTGGCATTGGCGGGACCCCAGGCATTAGGCCGTAGACGTTGGCTGCATGCCAATCTGTTGGTGTTTTTGGCCATTGTCGGCACGGCCCTGCTAGCGGTCGCTCTCGGCATTTCGATGGGCTTTATCGGCACGGAAAAGCTGGATGAAGTGGACATGGGCGGCACCACTTTTGAGGTGATTAGGGTGAGCTTGCTGGCCATCTTGGTGCCGGCAATTGGCGCGGTAATTGGGGCAGAGACTGGCGATCGCCTCCTGTACCGATTAAATCGCTGGCAAACGACGCTGGTACTGGCCACAATCTGTTGTGTGGGGATCGGTCTGGGTGGTGCCTTTGGTCTATTGATTGCCGAGTAAGCGATAGCGAATGGGCCCAAGGGCCTCTGTCGGGTTGACCGCTTCGCCTTTTTGCGTAACGACAATTTTGCCCGTTTGGGCCAAGGTCGCGCCCACAGCTCTCACCTGCGGCATTAACGAACGCCAATCGTCAGCCCTGAGCGATCGCGCTACTTCAGATGGGCAAATGGTTTTTGCTGGCCCGCGCTCCTTCACTAGCTGCAGCAAGCAGGCTTGAACTGCCTGATCAGAAATCGTCATGGTTTTGTTTTGAGTAGATGGACATCAATAGACTTAATCGGAAATAGAAAAAGTAATCAATTCTTGACGTGAAACCATTTGAACTGATTGCCGCTGCATCAATTTTGATGCCGCACGATTTATTACCGATAGGTCTAATGAACAACGTTATAAAGTGCTGTGAATCGTAGCCGTGACGATGGCCCTTTGAGGCCCTGATGCGTTACGCCACCGCATTCTAAAGATGAATGTATCTTTACTAATTACCTCTGGTCAGGGCAAAGCGTTTTCTCAGCATATGCTGTGATCTGTTTTTGTCTTTGGTCTCTACAGATCCTGCACGCCCAAAAAATCGGCGATATGGCGATTGACTAGCTCAGGATATTCTTGCGGTACCCAATGGCCACAATTTTCGATGTATCGCAAATGAAAGTCGCGCACATAGTCCTCGGTGCCTTTAGCGAGGCTGCTTTCAAAGGCGGGATCGTCTTCCCCCCACAGCAGCAGCGTCGGCACTTCTAGCACTGGCCACTCAGTTTGAGAAAATGCCGTTGGCAGCAAGTTGCGATAGTAATTGAGTCCTGCCCGGAGTGCTCCAGGACGAGCGATCGCGTTTCTGAACGATTGCACATCGGTTGGCGTAATAGCGCTACGATTGATGGCCATGGTGTCAAATGCGCGATCAATAAACTGATAGTTGTTAGCCGATAGCACCCATTCGGGCAGCCACGGCAGTTGAAAAAAGCCGATATACGCGCTGCGCAACCACTGCATTGGGTGCCTAAAGCCGTCTAAAAAGCGCTGCGGATGCGGGCAGTTGAGAACAATGAGCTTGGCGACTTGGGCTGGGTGAACATAGGCTGTGCTCCAAGCGATGCCGCCACCCCAGTCGTGCCCCACCAGATAACATTGGTCATATCCCAGAGCCGTGATCAATTCGGAAATGTCTTTCACCAATACTGGGAGGGTGTAATCGCTGATGGCGGATGGCTTGTCGCTATCGTTATAGCCTCGCAAATCGACCGCGACAACTTTGAAATGCCTGGCAAATACCGGAATTTGATGTCGCCAGGTGTACCAAAATTCAGGAAAGCCATGCAAAAACAGCAGCAGCGGCCCTTGGCCTTGAGTCACATAATGCAGCCGCACGCCGTTGCTGTGAATAAATTGATGCTGTAGGGTAGCCGATCCTAAAGCCGACATAGGCGATCGCCAAACTCTAGTCACACTATAGCGACCGGTTTCGGCTCGTATCCTGATCCCGATGTGGCCCTATCGGAGGGGCTTGAAATGCCTCCAGGGAGCGTTTTTCCTTAATATGAAGGGACGTTCCTTCGTGATCACCCAGTATGAATGATTCTGCTACTTCCCTGTCGATGACTAGCCTGGCGGTTCATCGCATCTTAGATGCCAACCTTGATCGCGCCCGCGAAGGGTTACGGATTTTGGAAGATTGGTGTCGCTTTGGGCTTAATCATTATGACTGGACGGAGAAGCTCAAGCATTTGCGCCAGAGCTTAAGCCAATGGCATACAGCGGAGCTGCGGGCCGCTCGGGATACCCCTAACGACACTGGCACTGCCCTGACTCATGCCCAGGAAGCGGTTCGCACGGGCGTAACTCAGGTGCTACAGGCCAACTTTTGCCGGGTTCAAGAAGCGTTGCGATCGCTAGAAGAATATGGCAAAATTTATCGTCCAGAAATGGCCGCCGCTTGCAAACAATGGCGCTATCAAATCTATGCGCTGGAAAGCGAGATTATGGGCCATCAGCGGTTTCAGCAGCTGCGAAAAGCGCAACTTTATCTGGTGACAGCGCCGTCTCCTGACCTGTTGCCCATCGTCGAAGCCGCCCTCAAAGGCGGTCTGCCGTTAGTGCAGTATCGTGAAAAACAGGGTGACGACTGCGATCGCCTTGTGATTGTTCGTCAACTTAAGGCGCTGTGTCAAAAGTATGGCGCGCTGTTTTTAATCAATGATCGCGTTGATTTAGCTCTGGCTGTGGACGCCGATGGCGTGCATTTAGGACAGCAGGATCTGCCCATTGCTACTGCACGACAGTTGTTGGGCAGTCACCGCATTATTGGCCGCTCGACCACGAACCCTGAAGAAATGGCCAAAGCTCTGGCTGAGGGAGCTGATTATATCGGCGTTGGTCCAGTCTATGCCACCCCCACCAAGCCGGATAAAGCTGTAGCAGGGCTCGACTACGTGCGTTATGCTGCCGCTAATTCACCCGTACCCTTTTTTGCCATCGGAGGTATCGATGGACAAAATTTGGGTGACGTCATGGCGGCCGGCGGCGATCGCGTGGCCGTTGTGCGGGCGCTGATGCAGGCTGCTGATCCCACCGCGACGAGCCGGCAACTAATGGCCCAACTGCAGGCATCCTTCAATGGCGGGGAATTCCCAAGCTTGATTCGATGAATACCGATCCAGTTTTTGCGTGAGTATGATCAACTCTATCCAACTGCAAGTGAATGGCGAGGCTGCCCAATGCGCGCCGCAAACCCTACTGCCCAATTACTTAAAGCAGAGGGGTATGAATCCGCGATTGGTAGCGGTGGAATATAACGGCGAAATTTTGCACCGTCAGTTTTGGGAAGAGACCTATTTGCAAGAGGGCGATCGCCTCGAAATCGTTACCATTGTTGGCGGCGGCAGACTTTAAGCAGTGCCTTTTATCTGGGTTGTGAGGTGAACCAACTCAGGCAAAATCAGCGCTTCCAGCGCCAGCTCATACCGCTTTGCTAGATTCCGGTATACAAAAAATTAGGGCGGATTCACAAACGCCCACAATGACTCTCGAAGCCATCGCCCGTGAACCAATTTGCTCGTAGCTCAACATCCGAAACAGCTCGCCAAATCCCGGCAGCGTTTTGGTCAGAAGTGCGGCAATCGCCTCATAGGTTGTATCTCGAGGGGCAATGCCAGTGCCGCCGTTGATATAAGATGGCGTTCACTAGAGGATCAGCCACCCACTCCAAGATTTGCTGGCGCACCTGGCCCGAAGCATCCTTGACCAAACCATAGACCTCAATTCGGTGCTGCGCTTCCGACAAACGGGCTCGCACTAAATTGTCCACTCTTGTCAGTGGCTGATGTGCGCGTGTCACCGACTGTCAGCACCGTGCACCACATTTTGTCTGCATCAGGATGGGGCTGGCACATACCTTTAGCTCTTGGTAAAGCCCAACCCGTTTTGCTCGGCATAGCGATTCATAAAGCGCATAAAGCGCTCCCACTCAATCTGATCCTTCATGACGTAAAGTGCTTCGATACCGGCAGGCTTACCATCGACGAACTTGCCTTTGACCTCTCGGGTAGAGAGTTCGCCTTCCTCGTCCACCAGATACATGCCAGTAATTTCCACACCTTCGTCTTCAGACAAGGCTTTGGGGTTATTAAAGTAAAAGGTAGCGGTGCCGTCACGTCCGTCTGGCGATCGTGTCAATCGCACATCTGGAATAATTTCTTCCACAACACCGCGAGCAAATTCAATGTGAGCCATAGATATAGGCAAACCTCATGAACGTCAAACTCTGATTATCTCATTCGAAGGTCAGGTTTTGATCTGCCAGGGGGATGAGAATCTCGTAAGGTCGATACCTAGTGCGGCCCCGTCTAACCTCGCGATCCCCCTTCTAGATTTCCGTCAGGTTGAAAAATGAGGACGGCTGTAATCAGGCTTGCCGCCTTAAGCGTCAGTCGCAGCGGCCTCGGCTCGATCGGCTTGCACCCCGGCTTCAATATCATCCAGCGTCTTAATAACCAAGCGCTTAGCCTGCATTTCCCAGCCCCACTTTTGCACTTGAAAGGCTACATAAAAGCCGATGCCGGTGGCAATGATATCGAGCGGCTGGCGAAACGAGATGCCAATCAATAGTCCCAGGCCACCGATGCCCCAAAAAGGGAGTGCCACTAGTTGGCGATCGCGTTCGACCAGCTTGGCCACGAAGTTGCTTGGAATGGCTGCTTCAACCTGATCGCGGACTGCCTGTTGCTCTTTGTAAGGCACCAGAAAACTAACTTTGCGCCGCAGCTTTTCGATCTTGCGCGCATCGGTGCTGTACTGCGTTAATTCATCTTCCGCCATGCGGATGAGTTTTTCGGCCTGCTGGTTCATCGGGGGTATTATCGAGGAACATAACTGTCTCCATCCTACGGCAGTCTCCCTCATCATTACTACTGGCAACGCTAGATGACGCGGTTTATCAGCACGTTGATCCCGGAATATCGGCAGACCTGACGCTTAAGATTTTTCCGGAAGGCCCTGATGCTTGCCATCGGGATAATTTCAAGCTCTACCTGGATCATAAGAGTTTGACTGCTGCCGCGGGCTTGCGCTGTGTGGGCTCAATAATGTTAAAGGTTCAGTCTTGCTTGGCTGGCAACCACTGCTAAATAGGCTGTGCTAGCGTCAGCACACCTAATTGCGTTTATTGATAGGATTGGCTTGAGTTTATAGATCTGCCGCCATGCTGACCATTGCTCTGCCCAAAGGGGCACTTCTTGACGAAAGCATCGCTCGTTTCCAAGCTATTGGCTTGGACTTTAGCGCCTTTCTTGATAAATCAAATCGTCAACTGCAGATTACGACCCCTAACGGCAAAGCCCAAGGATTGCTTGTGCGGGCCCAAGATGTGCCTGTTTATGTGGAATATGGTCAGGCGCAGCTCGGCATCGTAGGCTACGACGTTTTGCGTGAAAAGCAGGCCAACGTGGCCCAATTAGCGGATTTGGAATTTGGGCGTTGTCGCATGTCAGTCGCGGTCAAGGCAAGCAGCCCTTACCGTGCCGCGATTGATTTGCCTGCCCACTGCCGTGTCGCCTCAAAGTTTGTCAACTGCGCCCGCGAGTTTTTTCAAAGTATTGACTTACCAGTCGACATTGTGCCGCTCTATGGTTCAGTTGAACTAGGGCCGATTACCGGCATGTCAGAGGCGATTGTCGATTTGGTCTCCACTGGCCGCACCCTGCGCGAAAACAATCTGACCGAGCTGGATGTGCTGTATGAAAGCACGGCTCGCCTGATTGCCCATCCGGTCAGCTATCGCGTCAACCCCGACGGGCTGGGGGAAGTGATTCAAGCCTTGCGCTCGCCTTCTCTGGTGACTGCCTGACACTAGCGGCCGCTTGCCTCAAGCAGTCAATTAGTAACCTAAGATACAGTGTGGATAAGCCACGGTGCCGCCGCGCGGGACGTGTGAACTTTTTGATATTGGCAACCGGGCGAGCGATCGCGCCGACGATACCTATGACTGTAGCGACCACTTCCCCTCAGCCCCCAGACAACCGCGAGAAATCAGCGAGTCTTGATAACGACTGGCGACTATTTTTGCAATTGTGGCCCTACATCAGAGCCCAGCGGCGTTCTTTGTGGCTGCCCTTCGTGCTGCTGGTGCCGCTGTCGTTGGCTAATGCCTTACAGCCGCTCCTGATTGGTCAAGCGATTTCGCTGATCCGCCAGGAACCAGTGGCCTGGTTTCTCCAAGATCAGACTTTGCAGGGGGGACTCAACATTTTGGTGGCGCTGCTGCTGCTGACCGCGGCCGTGCGCCTCACGTTGGATGGCTGGCAAAGCTACTTAGTGCAAAAGGTAGGACAGCGAATTACGGCAAATATTCGCAACGACCTGTTTGCTCACGTTACATCATTGGCGGTGCGCTTTTTCGACCGCACCCCCGTTGGCAAACTGATTACACGTTTGACCAGTGACGTGGATGCCTTGGGAGACGTCTTTTCGACCGGGGCGGTAGGCATTTTCAGCGACATCTTTTCTATCGGCGTCATCGCCGTGGCAATGTTTTGGCGACAGTGGCAACTGGCGCTGCTGTTAATGGCGCTGCTGATTCCCGTCACCTGGCTGACCATCTATTTTCAGCAGCAGTACCGCAAGGCTAACTACCGCGCCCGCGAAAAACTGTCCGAACTCAATGCTGCCCTGCAGGAAAACATCATGGGCATCGAAGTGGTGCAGATGTTTCGTCGCGAACGCTATAACGCCGCCGCCTTTCGTCAAACTAACGAGCAATATGTTCGGGCTGTTGACGCCACCATCTTTCACGATTCTGCCGTGTCCTCGACTCTGGAATGGATTGCTTTAGTCGCGATCGCGGGGGTGCTCTGGCTTGGTAGCTATTTGGTCATGCAGGACGCGCTGACCTTTGGCGTGCTAACCACTTTTATCTTGTATGCTCAGCGATTGTTCGATCCGCTGCGGCAGTTTGCGGATAAATTCACCTCTATTCAAGCGGGGTTTACCGCCGTTGAGCGCATCACCGACCTGTTCAGCGTGCCCATTGAAATTCAGGATCCAGAGCCGACTCAGGCAGCGAAAACAGCTGCCGCAGCGATTCCGGTATCAGCTCGGTTCAATGGCTCTAGTCATGCTGCGATCTCCCCTCATGACGCTATCAGCCGCACCTCTGCTGCCGTCAAAACCTCAGAAATTCGGTTTGACCATGTGCTGTTCGGCTATAAATCAGATGAGTACGTACTCAAAGATTTGGATTTCACCGTCCATCCGGGTGAAAAAGTAGCGCTGGTCGGTCCCACTGGGGCAGGCAAAAGCTCTATCATTCGATTGCTCTGTCGCCTTTACGATGTCAATCATGGGCAAATCTTGCTCAATGGCGTCAACATCCGCGGTCTGCCTCAGGCCGAACTGCGGCGACGGATGGCCGTCATCTTGCAAGATGGCTTTTTGTTCGCCGGAGACGTTAAAAGCAATATTACTCTGGGTGAAGATTATTCGTTAGCCGCAATTCAAGAAGCCGCTGAAAAAACCAACGTTGCGCGGTTTATTGAGCAGTTGCCTCAAGGATACGACACGCTGCTGCGGGAGCGCGGCACCAATCTCTCAGGCGGGCAAAAACAGTTGTTGGCTTTTGCTCGGGCGGCGATTCGCAACCCTGGCATTCTGATTTTGGACGAAGCCACGGCCAATCTTGACGTTGGCACCGAAGCTCTAATTCAAGACGCCCTCGAAAAGCTGCTCGTAGATCGGACGGCAATTATTATTGCGCACCGGCTTTCGACTATCCGCAACGTTGACCGCATTCTTGTTCTGAAACAGGGCGAACTGGTCGAGCAGGGCGATCACGAATCGCTTTTGGCGCAAGATGGACTTTATGCCAGCTTGTACAAACTGCAAATGCTAGAAACCTAGCGACGGCGATTGCGTCACTCTACAGGAGCAGCGACTTGATCGTGTGATCACGGACGTTCTGCTATTCCATAACAAGCTATGACGGCCAACTTTACTGAAGCTTTATTTTTGGCTCGGTATTTTTAACGAAAACCATGAAAGAGCTCACTTTCAATGGCCTGAATACCTGAAGTATACTCTAAACGGTAAGGCAGGATTTCTTAGCCTAAAGAAATAGGATATTTAAGCTGGTCTAGATGCTAATCAAAAAATAATGCTGCTGATTTTTATGCGATAAATCAGTCTTTAAAGAATTTTAATTACAGTGTCTTTAATCTGATGAGGCCAAAAAGATTCTAAAGCATTCGTCCTCAAACAGAATGATGTAATTCATTAGGCAAGTTAAGGCTGTATAGAAATTAAATTCATCGATGATTAAGGCCTGATCAAGGCTTTCGATTTTATGAATTTCAGTTCATATTTGGCTAAGAGCATTTATCTAAACGCGATTCCATTAACCTTAACCAAGGTGGCTCTATTTACTATGAATTTTTGGCGCACTTTTTGGGCAATGAAAAGCAGCGGAAATCGCTGGGCATTAGCTTTGCTGGGTAGTATCAGCGCGATCACAGTCGTTATTTTTGGCGGCTGCGGAGCCTATCAACACACTTTGTCAGACACGCCCCCGCTGATTTTAGTAGACCAGTTTGGCTATCGTCCTGGCGATGCTAAGGTTGCCGTTATTCATCAACCCAACGCCACTCTGGAAGATGAGCCCGAGCTTTATCGCCATTTGAGCGACACATTTCAGGTGATCGACGCCGATAATCCGAGAGCTGCCGTTTTTGAAGCCGCTGCCCAACCCTGGGAAAATGGCCAAATTCATGACCTATCGGGCGATCGCGTTGCCTGGTTTGACTTTTCAGCCGTGCAGGAGCCCGGAGAGTACTTCATCCGCAACACTCGCACAAAGGAAGTATCGGTGCCGTTTGCCATCGCCGAGGATGTTTATCGCGACGTCTTAACCACCGCCACTCGCATGTATTACTATCAGCGCAGTGGCTTTGAAAAACAGCCGCCTTACGCTGACCCCCGATGGACAGACAGCCCCGCCTTTATGGGGCCTGGCCAAGATACCGAGGCACGCTTTGTTAACGACAAAGACAACGCTGCCCTTGCCCGAGATATGCATGGGGGTTGGTTTGATGCGGGCGACACTAATAAGTACGTTACCTTTGCCGCTCAGCCCTTGCACCAGTTGCTAACCGCCTACACCCAAAATCCCACCGTCTGGACAGACGACTTCAACATTCCCGAATCCAGCAATGGGGTGCCTGACCTGCTCGACGAAGTTCGGTACGAACTGGAATGGTTTCAGCGGATGCAGGATGATGATGGCGGTGTGTTTATCAAACTTGGCACGCTAGATCACAATGCCGCTAGGAAGCCCAGCCGAGATCAGCGCCCTCGGTTTTACGCTCCCAAATGCTCTTCTTCGACCATTTCTTTGGCCAGCACCTTTGCCCATGCGTCTTTGGTCTTCGAAGATATTCCACAACTGCGATCGCTGGCAGATACTTTGAAGGGCGAATCGCTTCAGGCTTGGGACTGGTTCCGCAATAACCCCATTCAGACTGAGTGTGATAGTCAAGAAATCAAAGCGGGAGACGCTGACCGTACCCCAACGCAGCAAACTGAGCTCGCTGTGCTGGCTGCGGTTTACCTGTCTGAACTGACGGCTGATTCGCAGTTTCATGATTACATTCGCGATCATTTCCGCGAGACGCGCCCGTTTTCCGACTCGGTAGGGGTGCTCTATGCATCTGCGATCGTGGATGCGCTGCTATTTTATAGCGAATCCGAGATGGCTCCCTCAGACCTCAAGCAAGAAATTGCTGCCGCTCTCTCACAGCTCTTTTTTGATCAGTTGCCGCCATTTTTTAATGACACGCTGCCTCGCACCCCCTATCGCGCCTTTATGCCAGAGGGACAATATCACTGGGGCAGCAATGCGGTAAAAAGCAATTTTGGCAATATCAATCACACCCTCTACACCTTTGCTGATGGCGGTCAAGCTGCCCAGATGTATCTTGACCAGGCCTTGGGATATCTCCATTATCTGCACGGAGTCAATCCTTTAGGGATTGTTTATCTCACCAATATGTACGACCATGGGGCAGAATTTTCAGTCAACGAAATGTTTCATGAGTGGTTTGGCGGCGGCATCTATGACAATGCCAAAACTTCGCCAAGCGGGCCAGCACCGGGATATCTCACAGGCGGCCCCAACGGTAACTATACTGGCCCTGCCGAAGAGATCGCAGATTCGCCACCCATGCGGGCATACTTAGACAAAAATGATTCAGACCTGTTGACTTGGGAGCTTTCGGAACCGTCAATCACATATCAAGCGCCTTACATCCAACTGCTATCAAACTTCTGATGGAATTTAATGGGAGAACATTTCATATTTAAAGATTTATCAGTGCTTTAAGTACGGGCACCTTACTTATAAACAAGCTACTCACACTAATCAATAAAGTGGACTGTATGCTCTAAGGAGACTCGTTGTGTAAGCACTTTAATTATTTTCAGACTTTACAGCAGAGCTAATTACATTTAAATCTCATTTGTCTCTATCTAAACTTTAGACTTACCGATGACGACTTCTATTTCCATCTGTATCGCCACTTATAAAAGACCAGCAGGATTGTTGCGGTTGCTGGAAGGACTCAATGAACAGCGCTTTAATGCTGTTAAGCCGCCGACCATTGAAGTTGTCATTGCCGATAATGATCAAGAAGGCTCGGCAAAAGCCGTTTATGAAAGCGTCCAATCGAACTTTAAGTGGTCTTTAGTGTACGGTATTGAATCGCAGCAGGGCGTCACTTTTGCCCGCAATCGCTCGCTGAGCTTAGCCGCCAAAGAGTCAGACTTTTTGATCTTTATCGACGACGATGAGGTTCCTTCTCCTTACTGGTTAGAAGCACTGCTAGAGTGCCAAGCAAACTATCAAGCCGATGTGGTCACCGGGCCGGTATTTCCTAAATTTGAGGAAGATGTCCCGGACTGGATTCTTAAAGGCGGTTTCTTTGACCCAGCAGAACATGAAACCGGCAAATCTATGGAAGTCGCTTTTACTAACAATACTTTGGTCAGAAGTACAGAAATCCGTAAAATCGACAAGCCTTTCGATGAAAACCTAGCATTTCGGGGTTCTGAAGACGTTCATCTCTTTATGAATCTGTTTAAGCAAGGGGCTAAGATTACCTGGTGCAGCGAAGCCGTAGTGTATGAGTTTATTCCCGAGTCTCGAACTTGTCTAAAATGGCTGCTCGATCGCAATTATTATGGATGGAGCACCCATAGCCTCGTTGAGAAACAATGCTTTCCTTCCTTATTTGTACAGAGCCAAAGATTTATCAAAGGTTGTTTATTAGTCTTGCTCGGGGTGCTTTCACTGCTGCTCAATTTATTTTTGGGTCAGCATCGGCGAGCCAAATCAATCATTTACATCTATCGAGGACTAGGCAGTCTGGCTGGTTTGATCAATGTGCAAGGAGCCTGGGGTGGAGCCGATCGCTAATCGCGATGGCTTTTTCTGACCCGTCGGGAAGCGTCCCATTGCTGATGGATTTATTAACTTATCAACGCTTTCGATGTGGGCCTCTTGTCTACGAGCGAGAAGCTGGCACTAAAAAGAAACTTAGGATGCTCCAACTCAAAATTCCGCATTCCAAACTGTACAAGTGCGATATATCGTCTCTCCTATTGATTCCTAAACTCTTGCGAACTTTGCCTTCTGCACACTACAAAATCTAGTTGTAGTCAAGACGATCGCGATAGAGCGTCACAATTTTATCGACCACCTGGTCAACCGTAAGGTCATCGGTAAAGAGTTCGATCGCATCTTCTGCCTTATGCAGAGGCGCAACGCTTCGGGTGCTGTCTTTACGATCACGTTCATCAATTGCCTGCTCCAGAGTTTCGATACTCAGGGGAGGATGATTGCGAGCGACCAAATCGCGCTGGCGACGCCGCGCGCGCTCTTGGACTGAAGCAGTGAGAAAAATCTTCAGTTCGGCCTCGGGAAACACATGGGTTCCAATGTCACGACCTTCCATCACGACGCCCCCTTCAGCGCCATAGGCTTGCTGCTGCTGAAGCAATCGCTTACGTACCGTAGGCTGCGCGGCCACCGCCGAAACGTTAGCCGTCACTTCAGGGCTACGAATGCTCGGCGTGACTTCCTGGTCATTGACCCAAACCCGCGTTAATCCCACGGCATTTGGGGCGGCAGGCGGCTCAGTTGCTAGGCGAATGTGGCAGGTCGCCAAAATCTCCGCCGTCGTCACCTCATCAGTCGGATCAATTCCAGCCTGTAGCACTTGCCAGGTCACGGCCCGATACATTGCTCCACTATCGAGATATATCAGCCCCAGCTGATCGGCTACCAAGCGAGCTACGGTAGATTTTCCGGCCCCCGCAGGGCCATCAATGGCGACAATCGACTGGCGCGATCGCAACACAATATTGTCAATCAGACGAGTCTTGCCCAAATGGGCGGCGATCGCCAGTAGTCCCACTGTTTTCACCTGTTCTAACGGTTGCAAAGTTTTTGGATGCACGAGTTCGATATATTGCAGCTGGAGCTCAGCCACAGGTGCCAAAGTCTTTTGGACATAATCAATGAGGACATGGCGGCGGTGCTCTCCCTGGACAAAAGCCGCCTTGGCAGCCTGTAAAGCCTGATAAAGCAGAGCCGCTTGAGCCCGCTCTTGAGTGGACAAGTAGCGATTGCGAGAACTATATGCCAGGCCGTCAGGCTCTCGCACAATCGGACAGCCCACCACTTCAACAGGGCAGTTCAAATCCGCTACCATCCGCTGAATAATAGCTAACTGTTGGGCATCTTTGCGGCCAAAGTAAGCGCGATCAGGGGCAATTAAATTAAACAGTTTCGTCACCACCGTCGTCACGCCCGAAAAGTGTCCGGGACGATAAGCGCCACACAGCCGCTCAACCATGCTGGGAACTGGCATGACCTGACTAATTTGCGCTGCACTAGCCTGAGTATTACCGTAAAGGACCTGGGACAGCGGACAGAACACGGCATCAACTGCGGCTGACTCGCACTTTTCCACATCTTGGTCAAGCGTGCGTGGATAGGTTTCCAAGTCTTCCTGTGGGCCAAACTGCAGCGGATTTACAAAAATACTTACGACTACTCGATCATTCTCTTGTCTTGCCCGGTAAATCAGGCTCATATGACCGGGATGCAGCGCTCCCATAGTCGGCACCAGCCCCACCGAAGCGATGCGGGAATAACCGCCCTCGGCGACTGGCTGTCGCCAAATGGCCAAGCAAGTCCGTAATCCCTCTATTGTTTTCAGGACTTTCACCGGTTTCACCCTTAGTAGATTGCCTGCTCCCGCACCCGTCACCAACGTGCCCCGTAATGGCCCCACCTCAACGCTATGGGGGTTTCTCTACTATATTGAGCTTGGTTGCGATCGCCCCACGCGTTTTCACTTGGTGACAACACTTTCACCACTAATCACATTTTCGACACCGACGGTCCAGAAAGGCGTGATTGCCTCCTGTGCTCCTAGTCAGCGCTAACCGCAAACTAAACCAGAAACATATGTTTACATTGTGACTACAAGTTCTATACCGTACCAGACTCTGACAGAAACTCAGCGGAAAATTTACCCGCAGCGAAGAAGCACTGCAGTCTGCACAAACAGGCAAATTTTCGATGATCTTTCTAGGCCGAGAGGGAATCCATGTCAGCGCCGGGCAGCCGCCAATAGGATAAAACTAGGTTGCCAGCCGCATGGATAACCTGGTCGGCAGCTTTGATGGTTTTGATCAGCAGCGGCCAAAATGAATACCCTGTTACACCCCTTTCCACCCGCGCCGCCGCCGCCCTGCTCAAGGCCGCCCGCAGTTTGATTTACTCAACAGTTCTATCATCGCGAATTTTCAGTCGTCTGTGTCTGCAAATACGCCGCCGTCGGCTCTGACACCGCAGCCTAATTGTTCAGCCGCCAGCCTGGCGTTTTTGACAGTTGTTCAAATCCCTCCCGGACGACTGCTTAACATCAATTTTAGATTTGCGATTCTGGCTTGGCACCATTGAGCCGACAATGTCTTTACGCTTCATATCTGTAGCTCTAGGGGCTGTCATCATTTAACGCTCGACTCCTTATGCTGAAAGCAGTTCAGCCCCTAGAGGATTTTGCAGGGCCGGGCGCGGTAATGCCGATGCCGCAAACATTCTGGATTTAATTGATGACGCGCCCTAGGAAGAGTAAAACGATATTGTCTGCTGTTCGCTCCCATAACGTACCCTGTCAAAATCGATGTCTCAAGTGCGGGCTCCTGTTTTTTGGCGTTAGCGATCAATTGCTTCGCTGCGTTGAGTTATCTCGACGAGGAGATTTTGGGCTTGATTCTTCTATCTTTAACCGCAAAAGCCCAGCACAAATGATCATATAAATTCAAATCAAGGTTTTCTTGAAGGGTATGGAGATAAATTGAATGGCGTGCCGACAGGTGGACTATGACTTCGCG
This sequence comes from Cyanobacteria bacterium P01_C01_bin.70, assembly GCA_039026015.1. GTDB lineage: Bacteria > Cyanobacteriota > Cyanobacteriia > Phormidesmidales > Phormidesmidaceae > Halomicronema. Next base: position 20,636 of record JBCCNE010000011.1, read on the forward strand.
ACTTTTAGGGATTTCTAGCGGCGCCGCGATCGCGTCTTGGGGAGTTTTGGGCAGTTGGGCTCAGGCGACCCCGTGGTTTTCAGCCGCCATGCCAGAAACTTCGCCCTCACCAGAGGCATTGGCTCAGGTTGACCCTGGGCAAGATCGATTCCCGACTGAGCCCCAATTGCCGGTTCCTTTACCAGAAGACGATCCCGAGCTGCCGCCAACGCCACCCGAGCAGCCCTTGCCATCGGGAGCAGATACGCCCTTTAGCGTGACTGACATTAATGTGGTTGGCAGCACTTTATTTGATGAAGTAACTTTAGAAGCGATTGTTGCCTCGTATGAAAATCGCCAAGTCACGCTGGCGGAACTACAGCAGGCTGCTGACGAAATCACTCAGCTCTACCTCAACGACGGCTACATTACGTCTCGCGCCGTGATTAGCACTCAAACCATCGTCGATGGTGTCGTGCAGATTGATGTGATTGAGGGTGAACTCGAAGAAATTATCGTAGAAGGTACCGATAGACTCGTCGATTACGTACGCGTGCGAGTGGCCCAAGCGGGTACTCGTCCTCTAAATCAATCGAATCTAGAGGATCAGCTGCGGTTGCTACGGGTCGACCCCATGTTTGACAGCGTCGAAGCCAGTTTGCGGGCAGGCAGCGGCGTCGGCAAAAGCCGCCTAATTGTTCGGGTAGAAGAGGCTGACACCATCGGCGGATCCATTTTTAGCGACAACAATTCGCCTCCCTCAGTGGGCGATGTGCGCATCGGCGGCAGCCTACAATTTCTGAATTTGGCTGGTTTAGGCGACACCCTGTTTGGATCTGCTACGTGGACAACGACAGCCGGTTCTAAAGTCTATGAGCTGGGCTATCGCGTGCCCATCAGCCCTACCAACGGCACCTTGCTGCTGCGAGCCACGCCTAATGAATTTGAGATTACTGATCCCGACCAGCCAACTTTTGACCTGGGCACTGAAGGCTCGACGGATATCTATGAAATCAGTGTTCGCCAGCCCCTGATTCGCACTCCCCGTGAAGAATTTGCTCTATCTCTGGGATACCGTTATCGTGAGGGCTCAACTCTGATTTCTGGCATTATTACTGACGCCACCACCACAAACGTAGTGAGCTTTGGGCAAGACTACGTGCGCCGTGATATCAACGGAGCTTGGGCGCTTCAGTCGCAGTTCCGACTCGGAGAAGAAGATACAGATGAAACTGCGACAACTGATAGCAGTTCTGACGGCTTTTTTAGCTGGATTGGACAGGCTCAGCGTGTGCAGCGGTTGAGTGATGACAATCTCTTGCTTCTGCAGACCAGCGTACAGTTGACTCCTGACTCACTCCCCGGGTCAGAGAAATTCTTTGCTGGTGGTGGGCTATCGGTGCGCGGCTATGACCAAAATCAGCGTTTTGGAGATAATGGCTTCCGATTTGCAATCGAAGACCAGATTGTAGTTACTCGAGATGAGGCTGGACTGCCTTTCTTTCAAATCGCCCCGTTCTTGGAAGGTGCTTACGTCTGGAACGATACTGATAGCATTGATGTGACAGACAACAATTTTCTGTTGGGCACTGGCGTCGGCTTCTTGCTAAACGTCGTTGAGGGGCTAAATGCCCGAGCTGACTTGGCCTATCCCTTGATTGATATTGAAGAATTGAGCACCGACGATCCTTCCGGGCTACGATTCTACTTCAGCTTGGGCTATCGGTTTTAAGGGCTTGTCAGCTAAAGGAACCAGACGAAGCGATCGCTTAGTTCATTACCTGAACAACCTGACGTTTAGAGTCAATCAGCTCGGCTTGAAACCGGTGCTCTATAGAAAACCCACGCTGGCTAACCCTAAAATCGCGCCGGCACCTAGAAGATGGCCAAAGCTGGCAGCACCGATGACCATAGGCAAACTAAAGCCACCAAAAAGCTTAGAAAAAGGCATTTTTGGACCTTCGCTCTGATATTTGACGGTGGATTTGGCGATCGCAACTGCGATCACGTTACAGATAATCATCACAAACGCGACTTTGGGGCTCCATTCAAGTGCCGGAGAAGCCGCTGCTAGCAAAGAAAAATAAGTCAATTTATACTTCCTCAAATCATTACCTGCAGGTTGAAGGTGATGCTGCGCCTGCCTAAATCGTTAGCGCTTAACCAGCAACTGCCCGCAACGTACAGCATTAGTTCCTGTCAAGATCTTTGATGACTGGTAAAGCTGAATCACGTAGTTGTTACAAGAATTTACATGGTAGATGATCAATCCCGGTCAAGCGCGGGCGGATCGGAAAACTTCTGACCTAAAAACTCCTAGGCTGTGGCCGAACTGAACGACTTCATCTAGGGGCTGTCATTATTTAGCGATCTAACCCCGATGCTAAAAGCGATTCAGCCCCTAACAAGGTTTGCGGAGCGGGCGCGGTAATATCGATACCGTAAGGCTTTCGAGTTTAATTAATGACGCGCCCTAGCATACATAGGTCGCTATTAGGATTCGGGTGATGAAGTTTGGCGTCGGTACTCTCCGAGCGGGATTCTAGCCTCCTGCAGCCCAAAATCATGTTTTGGTTTATTTGGTTTATTTCAGGCAAATTATCTAATCCTAATGGTTGACCGCTAAGCTGAAAGCTAACTGCTGGAATTGTATGAGTACTGAGCCTTATGGAACGTGGACTACTCTGGCTGCCTCTATTGGGCGTATTTGTTTGGCTAGCTTGGACCGGCTGGCATGAGTATCAAAAACTAGAGGCCTACAAGC
>JBCCNE010000012.1:0-23235 GCA_039026015.1 Cyanobacteria bacterium P01_C01_bin.70
GCGATCGCGCTGCCCGCATGGCAAGTGACCCTGCTCGATTCCACTCAGAAAAAGGTGCGATTTTTGCAGGATTTAGGAGCTCAATTGGCGTTATCCCATCAGGTCAGAGCGATCGCTGATCGGGCGGAATTTTTGGCCCACCAACTCAGTCATCGTGAACTTTACGACGTCGCAATGCTGCGTGCAGTGGGGTCGGCAGCCACCTGCGCTGAATATGCTTTGCCACTCTTAAAGATTGGGGGAATGGCCATTCTTTATCGTGGTCAGTGGAGTGACGAGGAATCGCAGCAGTTAGACGCCATCGCGGCTCAACTCGGCGGTCGGCTGGTGGCGGTGAGGGCTTGGCAAACACCCCTCAGCCAGGGAAATCGTCACTGTATCTATCTCAACAAGCACACTCCCACCTCAGAAGATTTTCCACGCGCAGTCGGCATTCCGGCAAAATCGCCGCTAACCTCTTGAGTAACATTGCGAAGTTCGGGCAAGAGCGATCGCAGCGATTAGTCATTTAGTTTCTGGTGACTGGAAATTTATTGCCGTTAGAGAAAGCTAGCCACGATTACGCAAATCGCCGTCGAATTTCCCTCTGTCAAAGACCAGGGGTTCTGAAATTCATATTTTTCTATAAAGATTAACGATAGGGAGTCTAATATCCTAGTCAAGATGAATATTTAAGAAAATAATTGATTGATATAGAGTTATTTCACTGCATGACTCTATAAGAAGCGGCAATTCTTAATGGGTGCACTAAGGGCTGCCATCATTTAGAGCCTGAACCCTTATGCTGAGAGCAGTTCAGCCCCTAGCTAGTTTTCGGAGCGGTCGCGGTAATGACTATGCCGCAAAGCTTCCGAGTTCAATTGATGGCGCGCCCTAGACTGCAATGACTGGGAATCTGGATTCTGACGGCTCAACCTCTAAAGATATTGGGGCTTCCAACAGCAGAGCTGCTGTTTAGATAACGGCCATTTGGCAGCGTCTACCTGTGCGCTCAATATTGTTCTAGGCGTCTTGGTTTCTTTACCACAGTGGCTATCGATTCACGACAGCAAGCCTTTGCAGCTGACATACCTCAAGCGAGGCTAGCCCCTATACCTGTAGATGCCCGGGCGATCGCCCCTTATCCGCCAAAGTTTCCTAAAATCGCTGACCATACTCATTTATCAGACTCTTATTTGGATTTTGATGCTGGGATCGCTGACCGCTTGCGGCATAGCGATTTATTGGGACCACAATTGACACGTAGCCGTTTGACCAGTGCCCATTTATTTCCTCGCATTTGCAACACGATATCGATCAGGTTCAAAAATCAAAAAAAAGCCTCAGCAGTTGCTGCCAAGGCCTTTATTAATGTGCTGTCTGTTTGCTAAGAGAAAAGGAAAGAGTATGACCGCCCAATCGAAACGATTTCCCTGAGCCGAATACCAGTCCGCATGTTCTCGATGCATTTATGTTCTCAGGTTGCCCAAAGGCTGACAGTGACTAACACCAACCTCGGATGTGATTCTGCACAGCTTTATGCGTGACACTGAACAATGCTTCAACAGGCATAAGCTAGATTTAGAGCCCGGCTAGAGTACACCAGACCGCTTAACCCTTTTCATAGCAAAGCATCTTATTGAACTTTTAGCCTTTACCAGACCGCAGCTTAGGCCTAAAAATCGACCCGTTAAAAACAGTCTGGTTTAGGCTGTCTTTAACGGGTGAACAAGAGACTCACGGCGGACTAAATAATGTCGCTGTTATCATCAATCAACAAGTTATCATCGTCCAGCATCGTACTTTTTGCTGGAGCGTCGTCACCAGATTTGTCCAGGATAACGTCACCATTGCCCGAGAAACCCACCATTTCATCGTCTTTAAGAATGCCACTCAGACCGCTATCAAGCTGATAGCTGCGGGCAGTTTCATCATCTAAGACCACGTCGCGGGCTAAAGCATCGTCAATCATAGCTCCTTCGAAGCCAACACCGGGCTCGGTATCAAGAGTCGGCGTAGGATCTTCATAGGCATTAAAGCCCGTACCCGCCGGAATCAGACGACCAATAATCACGTTCTCTTTGAGTCCGCGCAGCCAGTCAGATTTCCCTTCAATTGCCGCTTCAGTCAGGACTCGAGTTGTCTCTTGGAAACTCGCAGCTGAGATAAAGCTGTCAGTGTTGAGAGAGGCCTTGGTAATCCCCAGCAGCACTGGCGTATATTCTGCCGGTGCACCACCGGTAATCGCCATCGCTTCGTTGACTTGCTCAATCTGATAGATTTCCATCAGCTCACCGGGTAGCATCGTGGTGTCACCACCATCTTCAACTCGAGCTTTAGAGGTCATCTGTCGCACAATGACTTCAATGTGTTTATCAGAAATATCTACTCCTTGAGACTGGTAAACTGACTGCACTTCATTCACCAGGAAGGTTTGTACTTCCTGCAACGCCTTCATAGCGGCAATGTGAATGCCTTCACCCAGCGACTTGTGATACTCAAAGAAGATTTCCAGAATCTGGTGCGGATTAGCTGGGCCATCAGTCAGCGGTTCTGCAGCTTCCACTTTTTGACCATCATTAATCAAGAGGTTTTGTCCGGGACTCAGCGGATACTCTGTTACCACGCCGTCTTCTTCAACGACTTTGATATTAGCTGCTTCATCGTCGGTAAACACGACTTCAGCCGTACCGGGACGCTCCACCAACACGCAGGCTTCTTTAGGTTTCCGAGCTTCCAGCAGCTCTTCAATTCGCGGTAAGCCCTGGATGATGTCGCCCGTCTTGGCCCGCTCAAACACTAGCAGCACCAAGCTGTCACCCCGTTGCACCAAATCGCCATCTTCAATATGCAGAACGGCACCGGTCGAGACGCGATAGGGCCGCGCGACCCGCAGGGTAATTTGGGTGTTGTCGATCGCCGTCACTTGACCTGACTCTTCGAGGACGACACCCGGAGCAATTTCTGCGCCATCGACTACGAGGTCTCCCTCTGCCACGGTTGTCGTCTGACCGTTGAGATCCAACTTCATCAAGTCAGTATCGCGCACCACCAAAATTCGACGAATCGCTTCGGTACCTTCGCGAATGCCTCGCACTTCTCCTTCTTCCTTACTCTGGATCTCGGTACGGGCGACCACCGCCCCTGGCTCAATCTGTTGACCGTCTTCGACCAAGATACGAGTCAGCGTGCTGCCTTGCGTTTGGTCGGCCACCACATCTCGACGAATAATGATGGATTCAAGAATTACCAGCTGCAGGCGCATCACCTCGGCGTCATTTTCGTCTGGTACCTGTTCAATATCAGCTTCCAGGTGAGAGGATTCTTCCCCAATTTCCAGTACTAGCTGAGTGCGCAGGAGCTCTTGACCTTCTACAGATTTGACGCGATCGCCATCCTTAAAGGAAATCCGCTGTACCGCCCGCAAGCGAATATGACAGCCGGAATCGCTGGTGGAGTCTTGACTGGGCACCGGGGGCTCATCAGGAACCTCAAACTCTTCCACCGGGCGCAATAAGAGCGCTGGCCCCTCAGGCGATTCAATGAATTCCACATAGGTCAGGTCTGAGGTGGTCAGCCCCGCCATCAGCGCTTCTCCTGGAGGCACAATGGTGCCATCGCGATCCATGACTTCCTCGGGATTATCCACCATATGGATGGCACCCGGCTTGACCACGATTTCCCGCAGAATGTCATTTTTTTGCGTGACTTCTACAACACCACTGCTTTGACAAAAGATGTCTTTGACAACTTCAGTACCGGCTTCGACAAACTGACCATCTTCCACTAATAGGAGCGATAAATCCTTGTTAACTTCATGGGTCTCTTCCGGAATCCACAGGAGCTGACCACCCTGAGTCACCTCATATCCTTGCTTGCCCTTGCCTTTCTTGGCCGCTTCGACTCCAGAGTACTTAATCATGCCGCCGGTGCTGGTACGATAAGTTGTCTCTTCCATTTCAGCCACGACCCCATTGTTCACCAGCTTGGTTCCAGGCGTCGCAATCAACGAAAATCGCTGACCGTTGGCGGTCTCGATCACATAATGCTCACCACCTTGGCCGCTTTCCATTTTGACTTCCGCCTGATCCAGCAGCACCGAAGCCGTAATCACCTCAACTTCACGGGCATCTTTGCCTTCGACCACTTCAGGAATGCGCACTAAGCCGCCGCGTTCACTAACCTGTCGGGTTTCAGCGATGATGCTGTTAGTGCCAATATGGTCACCGTTTTTCACGACGGGTTCTGCATTGGGCGGCAAGTTGTAGACTTCGCCAGACAGCACCCAAATCAGGCCGCCCCGTTGGGCTAGCCGAGTAGTATTGCCCTGGCGGTCGATTTTTTCTTCCTGTACCAACCCCGCAAACTTGACTTCACCAGAAAGGTCGCTATTCACATCTTTAGTCGCTTTTTCTGTAACCTTACGCACCCGGCTAGAGGTAGGCATCTCAGCTAACAGCTGCTCTTTGGTGACGCGACCGCCTTGCTTAACAAATAAAATTGCCCCCTGAGGCAGGGTTTCGGACTGGTTTTTGCCCGTATCGCTCTGCACCACTAGCTTCGTGGTGCTTTCAAGCACTAGTGCATCTTCGCCATGTCGAGTCCGGAAAGCGCGGCTCTTAAACTTCGCAGGTAACTCAATAACGCCATTCCGTTTGGCTCGCACCTGCGGCGCCACTTCTCCAGTAAAAGTTCCCCCCGTATGGAATGTCCGCATGGTGAGCTGAGTGCCGGGTTCGCCGATTGACTGAGCCGCAATGATGCCAACAGCCTCGCCCAAGTCCACCATTTCTGAATGTGCTAAGCTCCAGCCGTAGCAGCGCTGACAAACTGAGCGCGTTGCTTCACAAGTCAGCGCCGAGCGCACAATAACTTCCTCAATGCCCGAGTCAAAAATTGTCTCGGCCTTGGACTGCGACAGCGCCTCATTGCGTTGAGCAATCACCTCTCCCGTTTCGGGGTGCACGGCATCATTAGCTAGCACGCGCCCTAGCAGTCGATCAGACAAAGGAATCAGGACTTTCTCACCGGCAGTCATGCTCCGCAGTGGAATTCCGCGCTCGGTGCCGCAATCGATTTCGCGGATGATCACGTCTTGAGACACGTCCACCAGGCGGCGAGTCAAATAGCCTGAATCGGCGGTACGAAGTGCCGTATCTACCAAGCCTTTGCGCGCTCCATAGGAGGAAATCACATATTCTGTGACCGACAAGCCTTCACGGAAATTCGTCCGAATCGGCTGATCAATAATTTCCCCCTGGGGGTTTGCCATCAGGCCCCGCATGCCTACTAGCTGACGCACTTGAGAAATATTGCCTCGAGCACCGGAAAAGGCCATCATATAAACCGAGTTGAGCGGATTATTTTCTTTGAAATTTTTGACGACTTGGTCTTTCAGCTCTTCGCTCGTGCCGTTCCAAGTATCAATGACCTTCTGGAATCGCTCTACTTCGGTAATCTCGCCCCGTGTATAACGCTCTTCAGTGCTGCGAATCTGCTCGTCAGCGGCATCTAACAGACCGCGCTTGACCGAAGGCACCTGCAAATCTTCAACACTGATTGACACCCCTGCTCGGGTTGCATAATGAAATCCTAGGGTCTTCATCTGGTCAGCCATCTGCGAGGTGCGAGCGGTGCCAAATTTCTCAAATGACCAGGAGATTAGTTTTTTGAGCTGTTTCTTATCGATGATTCGATTGCGAAACACCATTGGGGATTTGTTTGCTGCCTGCTCTGCCATGTCGCTATTCTCCGCCCTTTTTATATTTGACTGCTTGAGATGTGTGGTGGAAACGCCGCGATCGCGCGCCCACCTTAAGATCATGCGATCGCTAGCTGGCGAGCGCGTCATGCACTGTTTTGTTGTAAATAATTCGCCCTGCCGTCGTCTTGATGTACTGAGAAATCAGATTGCCTTCTGCATCTTCGCGGATGCGGCGCTTTTCATACAGCCGTCGCACCGTACCGTCTGACTCAGAAGATTCCTCAACCAGTTCATCTGACCCGTCTGACTCGACTGGCCCATCAAACCGCAGCCAAACTTCCGCATGCAGGCCAATCAGATCTTGCTCAAATGCCAAAATCGCATCTTCCATACTGCCGAAAATTTGCCCTGCACCCTTCTGCTCATAGGGATTTTCTGCCGTCAGATAATAACATCCCAAAACCATATCCTGACTCGGAGTAATGATCGGTCTACCCGTCGCTGGCGATAGCACATTGTTGGAAGCCAACATCAGCAGTCGGGCCTCTGACTGCGCCTCTAAGGACAGCGGCACGTGGACGGCCATCTGATCGCCATCAAAGTCAGCGTTAAAGGCAGGACACACTAACGGGTGCAATTGAATCGCTCGTCCTTCCACTAATATGGGCTCAAAAGCTTGAATTCCCAAACGGTGCAGGGTAGGAGCCCGGTTCAGCAGCACCGGGTGGCTTTCAATCACCTCTTCTAACACCTCCCATACGCTGGGGTCATTCCGCTGGATCAGCTTCTTCGCTGCCTTGATGTTATTCACCATGCCCTGACGAATCAAGCGATGAATCACAAACGGCTGAAATAGCTCAATCGCCATCTCCCGAGGCAAACCACACTGGTGAATCTTTAACTTAGGGCCCACAACAATGACCGAACGGCCAGAATAGTCAACTCGTTTACCCAACAGATTTTGTCGAAACCGCCCCTGTTTGCCCTCGATGATGTCGGACAGCGACTTGAGTGGACGATTATTGGCACCAACAACTGTCCGTCCGCGGCGACCATTGTCAATCAGGGCGTCTACTGCCTCCTGTAGCATGCGCTTCTCATTGCGCACGATAATTTCCGGAGCTAAAATCTCTTGCAGACGGGCCAAGCGGTTGTTGCGGTTAATCACACGACGATACAAGTCATTCAAGTCAGAGGTGGCAAACCGGCCACCATCCAACTGCACCATTGGCCGCAAATCTGGCGGAATCACCGGAATCGCATTAATCACCATCCACTCTGGCTTAGAACCAGTGGCGATAAAATTGTCGATCACTCGCAATCGCTTGATGAGCTTGGCTCGCTTTTGACCTTTGGAAACCGCAATCTGCTCTCGCAGCTGTTCTGCCGCTTCTTCTAGATTGATATCTTGTAAAAGGCGCTGCAGCGCTTCAGCGCCGATCCCTACTTCAATGCCGACTAGCTGAGATTCTTCATCGTAGAGCTGATCCTCAATCTCAATCCATTGGTCTTCGGTCAGGAGCTGCTTGTAAGAAAGGTTTTCGGCGTTGCCAGGATCGAGGACAACGTAAGCATTAAAGTAAACAATCTGCTCAACATCCTTCAGCGGCATGTCTAGCAAAATAGCGATATAGCTTGGAATGCCCTTGAGATACCAAACATGAGCGACAGGCGCTGCTAGCTTGATGTAACCCATGCGGTGACGACGCACGCGCGATTCTGTGACTTCTACGCCACAACGCTCACAGACAATGCCTCGGTGACGCACTCGCTTGTATTTGCCACAGTGACACTCCCAGTCTTTTGCGGGACCAAAAATGCGCTCGCAAAATAAACCATCCATCTCCGGCTTTAGCGTCCGATAATTAATGGTTTCAGGTTTAGTCACCTCGCCGACGACCATGCCGTTTGGCAAAGTGCGCTCTCCCCATTGGCGAACTCGCTCAGGAGACGCTAATCCAATCTTGACGTAATCAAAACGCTGTTCCAGCTTTGCCATGCTCCGCCTTTCCTTCTACAGATATGCACTTAATATTCAAAACAGCCAAGGCTGAAGGCTGAACTAAACTTCAGCCCTCATTACCTACTCTTCTACCTCTGGCGTCGTTTCTGCCACGGGCGAGGCAATGGACTCATAGGTGGGACGAGAAGGAGTACGGCGATTGCTGAGATCTGACATCAGATCGATCTCAACGTCACGGCTCGTACCGTCTTCGTGGGCTTCAACCTTATGCACGGCGATATCTAAGCCCAGCGACTGCAGTTCTCGCATTAGCACCTTAAAGGACTCGGGTGTACCCGGGCGGGGAATCGCCTTGCCTTTCACGATCGCATTTAATGCTTCGTTACGACCCTGCATATCGTCAGACTTGACCGTCAGCAATTCCTGCAGCGTATAGGCCGCGCCATAGGCTTCCAACGCCCAAACTTCCATTTCACCAAAACGTTGGCCTCCCTGTTGAGCCTTGCCGCCCAAAGGCTGCTGCGTCACCAGCGAATACGGGCCGGTCGAGCGCGCGTGGATCTTGTCGTCTACCAGGTGAACTAACTTCAGCATGTAGGCAACTCCAACGGTCACCGGGCGATCAAACGGCTCTCCAGTGCGGCCATCGTAAAGCTGGATTTTACCGGGATCGTCAGGATTATAAACCCAGTCGTTGCCAGTATGATCCCGTGCCTGTTGGAGTTGACCATGGGTCGTATTGCGCGACGCCTCTTTGTCATACATTTCGTCAAAAGGCGTGATCTTGAAGCGCACGTCTAAATTATCAGCAGCCCAGCCCAAAAGGCATTCGAATACCTGGCCAACGTTCATTCGTGAGGGCACCCCCAGCGGATTCAGTACGATATCCACCGGCTTGCCATCAGGCAGATACGGCATATCTTCTAGCGGCAAAATCCGAGAAATAATGCCCTTATTGCCGTGGCGACCCGCCATTTTGTCGCCCACTTGAATTTTCCGCTTCTGGGCAACATATACCCGAACCACCATGTTGGCCCCAGGCGGCAACTCATCGCCCTGCTCACGGGTAAATACCCGAACATCTACTACCCGACCTTTTTCACCATTAGGGACGCGTAAGGAATTGTCCCGCACATCTCTGGCCTTTTCACCAAAGATGGCCCGCAGCAGCTTCTCTTCCGGCGGCTGGTCAGATTCTCCTTTGGGAGTCACCTTACCCACCAGGATGTCACCCGACTCCACCCAAGCACCGATGCGGATAATGCCGCCTTCATCTAGCTGACGCAAAGAATCTTCCCCAACGTTAGGAATTTCGCGGGTAATTTCTTCAGGCCCTAGCTTGGTCTGACGTGCCTCAATCTCAAACTTTTCAACGTGAATTGAAGTGTATACATCCTCAAAGACTAGACGTTCGCTGATTAAAATCGCATCTTCGTAGTTGTACCCTTCCCAAGGCATGTAGGCGACAATAACGTTTTGGCCCAGGGCGATTTCACCCCCTTCAGCAGCAGAGCCGTCGGCCAACACCTGACCAGCCTCAATTTGCATACCTTGAAATACGAGAGGACGCTGATTCAAACAGGTGTCTTGGTTGGAGCGCTGATACTTCTGCAGCGGGTAGTCATGGATGTGACCCTGCTCGTTCTGTACCTGCACGAGATCAGCGTCCACATAAACCACCCTGCCAGCAGTGCGACTAACGATGACCATTCCGGAGTCACGAGCCGCTTGCGCTTCCAGGCCAGTGCCCACTAAGGGACGCTCCGGTCGTAGCAGGGGCACTGCTTGACGCTGCATGTTAGATCCCATCAGGGCGCGGTTAGCATCATCATGTTCCAAGAAAGGAATAAGTGACGTTGCCACCGAAATAATCTGTACCGGTGAAACCGCCACATAGTCGATTTCATCAGGACGAGAGATAGCAAAGTCTTGGCGATACCGTACTGGAATGGCGTCGCCAAGAATATAGCCGTCTGCGTCGGTTGGCAAATCCCCAGCGGCCACCCGCAGATCGTCTTCTTCATCAGCAGTCATATAAACTGGCGATAAGTCGCGCCGCACTCGACCGTTCTCAACTCGGTAGAAGGGGGTTTCGATAAAACCGAAATCATTAACTCGACCGTGAGTTGCCAGAGAACCAATAAGGCCGGCATTCGGGCCTTCGGGCGTTTCAATGGGGCAAATGCGGCCATAGTGAGAGGGGTGAATGTCACGCACTGCAAAGCCCGCGCGTTCTCGCGTCAAACCACCGGGCCCGAGAGCGCTGAGACGGCGCTTGTGGGTCAACTCAGCCAGTGGATTGGTCTGATCCATAAACTGGGATAGCTGGCTGGAGCCAAAGAATTCTTTAATCGCCGCTACCAAAGGCTTCGGGTTCACCAAAGAAGCAGGCGTTAAGGACTCAGCATCGGAGACCGTCATTCGTTCTCGAATAATCCGCTCAAGACGATTTAAACCTACTCGCACTTGGTTCTGAAGCAGTTCGCCTACAGAACGCACCCGACGGTTACCCAAGTGGTCGATATCATCAACCATACCGATATCAAATTCGAGATTGATGAGATAATCAATTGCCGATAAGATATCGGTCGGCGTTAATACTCGGGTCGAATCGGGGATGCTTAATCGCAGCTTACGATTTAACTTATAGCGCCCGACTCGTCCCAGGTCGTAGCGTTTAGGATCAAAAAACCGTGATTCTAGCAGTTGCTGTCCACCTGAAACCGTGGGTGGTTCGCCGGGACGGAGTTTGCGATATAGCTCTAGCAAGGCCTCATCTTCACTGAACTGGCCTTCTTTATCAATCGTTTTTTGGAAGTACTCAGGATGGCGGAGGGAGTCAAAAATTTCTGCATCGGTCAGTCCCAAAGCCTTCAGGAGAACCTGAGCTGAGATTTTCCGAGTCTTGTCGATGCGCACCCAAACCAGATCATTTTTATCAGTTTCAAACTTGAGCCAAGCGCCACGGTTAGGAATCAGATTGGCATTGTAGGTACGGCGACCGTTCTTGTCCGTATCGGCTTTGTAATAAACGCCAGGGCTGCGGACAATCTGATTAACAATGACGCGTTCAGCACCGTTAATAATGAAGGTGCCGCGATCGGTCATCAGAGGCAGATCGCCAATAAAGACTTCTTGCTCCTTAATTTCACCCGTTTCTTTGTTAATCAAACGAGTCGGCACATACATCTGTACGCCATAGGTGGAATCGCGTCGCTTTGCCTCGTCCACCATATATTTAGGGCTTTTAAGCTTGTAGTCTTTACCAACAAAATGCAGCTCTAGCTTGCCGGTGTAGTCAGTAATTGGCGAAAAACTATCTAACTCTTCAATCAGCCCCTCTTCAAGAAACCAACGAAAGCTCGATCGCTGAATTTCAACGAGGTCAGGCAGTGTAAAGTTGGATACCGTGGCAATTTGGTCGGTCATGCGTCTCCTCAGGCAGGAAAAATCTTACAGTCTCTACAAAAAAGCACGTCAAAAAATCCTCCATAACCCTCAAAGGTGAAGAATATGGAAGACTAGCAAGCCTCAACACATGCAAAATAATGCTGGGGCAAATTGACTATTCTCAATGAAATCCAAAGCACAAAATTCAGGTTCCCAGTGGGGTCGTAGGATGAACGGATCGATAAAAAACTACGTACAGTTGCTGATATTGAATCACTAGGCAGTCACTCACCAATTAAAACTTCAACAATTTTTCTGAACAGCAGCCGTACATCCCTCTAGCCTCTAATCTGTCAACAGTGTCATTCATTAAACTAGGTTAACAAAAAGAACGCACTTTCAGTCATTTGTCAACACCCATTTTTTGCAAAAATATGCTAAAGGTCGGCAAAAGAGCAGTCAATGTTTTTTTTGAGAGCGACGATTGTCAAGATTGACTGACGAAAGTGGAATTGGGCACCGGTAATCGAAACAGCGCGATCGCATTTTGGGTGGTTTGTTGTGCTAGAGCTTCTAGCGGTTCTTGCCGAAGCTCAGCTAAATGGCTCGCCACATACAAAACGTTTGCCGGTTGATTGCGCCGTTCTTTACGCTTGGGCACCGGAGTTAAAAAGGGACAGTCCGTTTCCACCAGCAGGCGATCGCTAGGTACTGTCAGTGCCGATGCTTTGATCTGATGGGCGTTTTTGAAGGTGACAATGCCGCTAAAGCTGATGTAGAAACCAAGCTCTAAAAAGCGTCGAGTTTCTTCGGGATTGCCTGCCCAGCAGTGCATAACTCCTGTGACTGCGCCCACCTCAGATTGAAAAGCCGCGATGAGCTGGGCCGTACGCTCAGCGGCATTGCGACAGTGAACGATTACTGGCAATTTGAGGCGATGAGCGATCGCTAGCTGGGCCCAAAATGCTTCAGCCTGAATATCGTGATCATCAGCCTTATAAAAATCGAGGCCCGTTTCACCAATAGCAACAACCCGCTGGTCAGAACGAGCTAAAAGCTCGATAGTATCAACTGTCGCTGGTGTCCATTTATCCATATCTAAGGGATGCAGGCCTACCGCCAGTGACACCTCGGGAAAGCGATCAGCGATCGCCTGCATTTCGGCAAATTCCGCCGGCTCAACACAAGAATGCACTAGATGCGTGATGCCGCTAGCGCGCCACGCAGCCGCAACTTCGTCTAAGTCAGGACAAAAATCGGCAAAATTAATGTGGACGTGAGTATCAACTAACTGCATTGCACTGTTTTGCGTCTTTAATGTCTGGTGACGGCAGTAAGAGACAGGTAAATCAATCGCGGTTTCGCCTAAGCTTCGGCCGTTTTCAAAGCTCGGCTTAGACGTGATTTTCGACGGGCTCCGGCGTTGCGGTGATAAACGCCACGCTTAACGGCCTTATCAATCTTGCTAAAAACTGCAGATAGAGACGCCTGTGCCGTAGCCAAATTTGAGGAGTTAGGCTCGGATTTGTAAGCGTCTACAGCATCAAAATACCGCTTTGTAAGTGTCTTTACCGCCGAGCGATACGACTTATTGCGCAGTCGATTGCGCTCAGCCACCTGAATACGTTTAACTGCTGACTTAATATTTGCCACGGCTCGCCAATGAGTAATTTACTTCAACTGAACAGAAGAAATATAATAGCATCTAACTTTATCAATATGTTCAGGATTCTACGGATAGTCAAATAAAACCACGCTAAGCTATAAGTCGAAAAGGAAATCTTCCTTCATGGCCCTAAGCTCTTTGGATTTCTCCAGGCTAAGCTTTGAGTCATATCGCTCTTAAGTCAGGTTTTGTGCGAAATGCTGCGCATTATCAACCAGTTAGCAGATGCTCAGATAGAGTTGCAGCGCATCTGTAACCGCACTCATGATGACCAGGTTTTTCACAAAGAAGCAACGGTTAGAGAAATCTTGCAGTCGGTGCAGCGTAAGGGAGATGAAGCGCTGCTTCAATACACTGCCGATTTTGACCAGCAAGTTTTAACAGCCGATCAGCTACGGGTTAGAGGAGCTGAAATTGATACCGCTTATCATCAAGTATCAAAAGAGCTGATCGATGCCATTCGCCTTGCTCACAACAATATCGAACACTTCCACCGTCAGCGAATTCCGACCAGTTGGGTAGAGTTTGAAGGTGATGTGGTATTGGGCAAGCGCTACAGTCCGGTTGACCGCGCTGGTATCTATGTGCCTGGGGGGCGAGCTGCTTATCCCAGTACCGTATTGATGAATGCCGTGCCGGCCAAAGTGGCTGGAGTTGACCGAATTGTCATGGTGACGCCGCCTGGAGACCAGGGAGCGATTAATCCGGCGGTGTTAGTGGCTGCGCAAGAAGCGGGGGTAACCGAAATCTATCGGGTTGGTGGCGCGCAGGCAATCGCGGCTCTTGCTTACGGGACGGCAACGATTCCGTCAGTCGACATTATTACGGGTCCCGGCAACATTTATGTGACCCTGGCGAAAAAGCAGGTCTTCGGCACTGTTGGCATTGATTCTCTGGCTGGTCCTTCGGAAGTGCTAATCATTGCTGATCGCAGTGCTGATGCGGCCCATGTGGCAACTGATCTGCTAGCCCAGGCCGAACACGACCCGATGGCTGCTGCGATTTTGATTACACCTGACACCATCTTGGCCGAGCGGGTAGCCGCCGAAGTGGCGCGTCAGCTCCATGGGCATCCCCGGCAGACCTTGACCGAAAAAGCGATCGCCAATTACGGTGTGGCGATCGTAGTCGATACGCTGGAAACAGCAGCCGTCCTGTCTAATCAATTTGCCCCTGAACATTTAGAGCTTGAAGTGAACGACCCGTGGAGTTTGCTGGAACATATTCGACACGCAGGAGCGGTGTTTCTGGGTCATGCAACCCCTGAAGCAGTGGGCGATTACATCGCTGGGCCCAACCACACATTGCCTACCTCAGGTGCAGCCCGCTATGCTTCCCCACTCTGCACCGAAACCTTTATGAAGCATTCCAGCTTGATTCAATATTCTCCAAAGGCTTTGGGACAAGTAACAGATGCGATCGCTCGATTAGCGGAAGCGGAAGGCCTGCCTTCCCACGGTAATTCGGTCAAATTTCGTACTGCACCGATGCCGCCATCCCGCAGTGACGACTCCGACGGGATAACTAATCGATGAAACTGTAATTACCATCTAGTCGAGGTGATTTACACGCTCTGCGAACGTTAGTGATGTCAGAGGCTCTGCGTCTTTAATTTCATTTTGGCAGCGAATCGCTTTGATTCTTACCCAGCAATGAGCTCAGGGATGCTCGGGATGTCCTTTATTAAGTGAGTTCTCAGAGGCGGGCAAATCATCAGGTTGCGAGCCAATAGCCGTCAAGATGGCGGCTGAAGGCAGATTTATCTGTGATTATCATGACTCAGCGAACGCGGCTTGCTGCTGAACCAGAGTTGGTCCCCGAGACGTGCCAATTCGCGTTGCGCCCGCTTCAATTAGCTGTAGGGCCTGTTCTGCCGTGCGGATGCCGCCTGACGCCTTGATGCCGACGCGATCGCGGGCGAGTTCACGGAGCTGGCGCACCACCTCAACGGTGGCCCCCCCTTGCCAACCCGTACTGGTTTTCAAAAAGCGGGCGCCGGCATCCATACAGACATCGGCAGCAATTTTGAGTTCCGCCAGCGTTAGCAGACTAGACTCCAAAATAGCTTTCACTGGCCGATTAGTCGCTTCACAGATCTCGGCAATCTCACGATGCAGGCGATCGTGCTGTCCCGATTTGAGCCACCCCAGATTGATGACTACATCGAGTTCCGTTGCACCATTCTCAACCGCCTCTTGCGCCTCGTAAAGTTTGCAGCCTGAGGTGGTGGCACCGGTCGGAAAGCCAATCACGGTACAAATTTCAATACCTGATGCTGGTAGCTGTTCCCGCGCTAACGCTACATAGGCGGGGGCAATACAAATGGCAGCAAACCGATAGCGATCGCACTCATTACACCACTGCATCACTTGTTCTGGCGTAGCGGTGGCACTCAACAGTGAGTGATCAATGAATGGTGCCAAATCGACCTGAAGCAGGTCACGTTGAGACGAATAACTATCCATAGGCCACCTGTCAACCATCCGTACCTACCGGATATTAACTTACTGTGAATCTTATCTCCTTGCTCCCGATGCCTTATCTGGAATGAAGAGAATGCAATCACGGGCGGGAATATTGATAACGAGTTTACCCAGTGCCCTTTGCCGAGTGGAGTAATTTCATGTCTTCAACTCGCATCTCAGCGATTATCTGTACCCATAACCGCGATCAGTATCTCGGAGCAGCAATTGATAGCCTGTTGTCTCAGGATTTTGCCGAATACGAGATTATTGTCGTCGATAATGCATCAACGGATACGACTCGGGCGGTGGTTGAGGCGCGACTGCCCCATCCTCGCCTGCACTATCTCTACGAAGCGACGCTGGGCCTATCAACGGCCCGCAATACAGGTGCTCAAGCCGCCCAGGGCAAAATTTTGGCGTATCTAGATGACGATGCCGAAGCAAGCCATAAATGGCTGCAGGCGATCGCAGCCATTTATGACCAAGACTCGACAGTGGCCATCGCGGGGGGACGGGTAACGCTGATCTGGCCGGAACAGCAGACGCCACCCAGATGGCTATCCCCAGGCATGGCTGGCAATCTAGGGGCCTATGACCTGGGCAATGAAATGACCTACATTACCCAACCTGGCCTCACTCCCAGAGGCTTGAACTACGCTATCACGGCGGACTTTCTCAACAAAATTGGCGGCTTTGATCCTAATTTAGGTCGAGTCGGCAAAAATCTGCTCTCCAATGAAGAACTCTACATGACTGAAAAGGCCCTGAAAATGGGCTATCGAGTTGCCTATTCACCGGATGCTTTAGTAGCCCATAACGTCGCCCCGGCTCGCCTCAAACCCGCTTGGTTTATTAGCCGCAGTTGGTGGCAGGGCATCAGCGAGTGCTATCGCGAACAGGTGGCTGGACGCTCAGGGTGGCATCAACTGCAAGCCGGTGGAGAACGATTTATTCGAGGCGTTTATAAAACCGTGAAATATCTGCCCGATCCGGCCCAGCGATTTGAGAATTTACTCTACGCTTACGGCCAAGTTGGGTACCTTAGCAGTGTGATTCGAGGAATGCTGCGCCCAGCTTCAGGATGAGCGGTAACAATCTTTGACTGGCTGCCTGCGATCGCCAACTAAATCGAATGCTCTTGGTCAGCCATTTAGTCTGCATGAATTATTGATATTGCTCTTTGCTGTCAACTTCACTCATAACTCAAGAATCCCAAATGACTTCTAAACTCCCAGTCTCTGTCCTGATTCCGGCTAAGAATGAGGAAGCCAACCTTCCGGCTTGTCTCGCCAGCGTCGCTCGTGCGGATGAGATCTTTGTGGTTGATTCTCAGAGCGAAGACGATTCGGCTACCATCTGCGAAGAATATGGCGCCCAGGTGATGCAGTTTCACTTCAACGGACGTTGGCCGAAAAAGAAAAACTGGTCTCTCGAAAACCTCCCCTTCAAACATGATTGGGTACTAATCGTTGACTGTGATGAGCGCATTACAGATGAACTTTGGGACGAAATTGCTGAAGCGATTCAAAAGCCAGGCTACAGCGGCTATTACCTCAATCGTCGAGTCTTTTTCTTAGGTAAATGGATCCGATTTGGGGGCAAATATCCAGACTGGAATTTGCGCCTATTTCGTCATGCCCGCGGACGCTATGAAAACCTCAACACCGAAGAAATCCGCAACACTGGCGACAATGAAGTTCATGAACACGTGGTTATCGATAGTGGCGAGGTCGGCTATCTCAAAAATGACATGCTGCACATCGACTTCCGGGATCTTTATCATTGGCTACAGCGCCACAATCGTTACTCCAACTGGGAAGCCCGAGTCTACTACAACATTCTCAACGGTATGGAAGAAGACGGCACTATCGGAGCCAATCTGTTCGGGGACTCTGTGCAGCGCAAACGCTTTTTGAAGAAGATTTGGGTACGCCTGCCGTTCAAGCCCATGCTGCGGTTTGTGCTCTTTTACTTCATCCGTCTCGGCTTTTTAGATGGTCGTGCAGGCTATATCTATGGTCGTTTGCTCAGTCAATATGAGTATCAGATTGGAGTCAAACTCTTTGAAATTCAGAAATTTGGTGGGCAGCTTAATGTCAAACAGGGCAGTGGGTCAGCACCAGCGGCAGCGCGAGACGAGTCACCCGCGATCGCCCCAGCCAAAGCGCAAAGCTAATAAGTTGTCATAATTTATTGGTCACACGACGAATACAAGCTGGTTACAGCCCCTTAGCTGATTTGGCGAAACGGGCGCGGTAATGTCCGTGCTTGAAGCATTTCGTGTTTCATTGATAACGCGCTTTAGAAAATTACAATGGCCCAACTCTCAAATCACCGACCGACTTCAACAGCGCCCGGCACGCGCTCTTCCGCTTGGCAGCCAGGCATCGGTGATCCCGCGTGGAGAGATCTTCGTCAGTATGATCAGTCTTGGTATTCGCCAGGGCGTTCTAAAGGATGGGTATTGCTTTGGTGGCTAGTGCAGGCAGTTGTATTTCCACTGACGCTGCATGCTCACCACGCCCCTCGACGAATGCTGCTGCGATGGTTTGGAGCCAAGGTTGGTCGAGGAGTCGTGATTCGCCCATCCGCTCGGTTCCACTATCCCTGGAAAGTGGAAATCGGCGACTATAGCTGGATTGGCAGCGGCGTTGAGTTCTACAGCTTGGGCCATATCCGCATCGGGAATCACTGCGTTATTTCTCAAAATACGTATCTGTGTACGGGCTCCCACAATCCAAGCGATCGCGCTTTTGGATTACAAGTAGCTCCTATCACCATCGAAAATGGAGTCTGGGTTGCAGCCGGCTGTTTTGTTGGCCTTGGCGTCACGATTGGGGCTAACAGCATTGTCGGCGCTCGCAGCAGTGTATTTAGCGATTTGCCGGCCGGCCATATTTGTCTGGGAAGTCCCTGCAAACCGCACAAACTGAGAACAGTTGATTGATGCGGGCAAAGGCAACAACATGTTAAGGAACTTGGAATTCAGACTTTGGAATTCGGAGCCCTCTCCACAAAGGGCTCACCCCTGTGGAATTGGAAATTCAAAGTACAGAGTGCAGGAACCAAAAACCTGGGGCCTTGCCCGCACGAAGCAGAACGAATAACGAAGAACCTACACCTAAACCCACAATCATCCACTCACCCAGCCAACCAACCAAGCCATGCGGGTAGACTCCGCCAACACGCTTTGCTCTTTCACTCACTGAAGCCATTCTGATTGCTCAAGAAGTCGTGCATTACAAAATAACTACACACTCTCCAGCGAACTAGAGAGATACGATAGGCTTAATAAGTTAAAAGGAAAGCTGAGGGGCTATGGAATGATAGACGCCCGACCCGAGCTACTGAAAATTGGCCAGGTGAGTTCGCAAAGTCAACTGCCGGTTAAAACAATTCGTTTCTATGAAGAGCGCGGACTGATCGAAACTGCCAAAAGAACTTCTGGCGGCTTTCGACTGTTTTATCCATCAGTACTGCCAAGATTGAACTTTATTCGACGATCGCAAGCATTGGGTCTCAGTCTCAATGATATTCAAGACATTTTGGGAATTGTAGATTCTGGCCAGCGCCCTTGCCATAGTGTGCGCCATAAATTTGAAGAGAAAATCTCTGAAATCGACAATCGCATCAAGCAACTCCAAAATTTGAAATATCAACTTCAGGTGCTGATAAAAGAGGCAGATGAGCGCGAAAAACTGGACGCGGACTATTGTCCAATCATCGAGCACGCTAACGATTGAACGCGGTCCTATATCACTGACTAGCGGCTCAAGCAAAGCCTAGAGGAATTCGGCAACAGCTCTCGTACGGGCCGACTCAAGCCGAGTCTTACCTGAGAGCCGTTAATCCTTGCTAAACGGAAACCGGCCCCTTAACCCTGCTCCACTACACCTGTAGAAACCTGGTACGGAAATTGTTGGCTCGTACCTCTGTCGCTTGCGCGGCTCGCCTAACCAGCTATTCGCTAGCTTCAGCACCCTCAGACAAAGATTCGATAAACTGCAACGTTTCAGAAGACGGTACAAACTCCACTAATTCCAGAATTCTATCTCTATCATCATCATCAGCCTCCATGTTCACCAACAGACTTTCTAAGGTGGTGACTTCTACACCGATGGCTTCGCCAATAGCCGGATTTTCTTCGACCAATACCGACACTTGAGACTGCAAATCTGCCAGGGAAAAGAACATCGGCAGCGTATTATCGCCGGTCAGCAAATACTGTTCCCGTTCCAAATCGATAGCCGCATACAGTGGCACTCCTTGAACGTCCTGTTCGGCGATTTGAGATGCCTGCTGAACAGAAACCGCACTAGGAATGTATACCAATGACTCCAGCCCATCTAGCTGAGAGTTAGCTTCGGCATAAATTTCCCCTAGCGGATAGACGACGATGTTGGCGTCATTGGCGATTTCTGATCCTTCATTTTCAGCCTCAGTTAAAAAGCCTTCAGCCTCTTCTGAATCGATAAAAACGATGGGTACATTAACCTGCTCGTCTTCGGCTCCCACGCTGGCAGTCAGAGACTGTCCCTCACCGTTGACAATGAGAAAGACAGGAATTCCCGCTAATTTGTCTAAAATTTCTTGTTCGGTCAGCGCCAACGCCGGATTAACGGCAATTAATACACTGCCAGCGATCGCCATGCTCATCAAACCGGTTGAAGCCAATCGGCGAAAAGTCCCTTGCATAGGTCTGTATTACTCATCTCTAACAAACAACAGCGTCTCTTCACAAAGCCTAAAACACTCTAGGGAAGAGATTTTCAGTGCGATCAAATCAGCTAAACTGATTAGTCTTGACTCGCTGCGGGCTATGCTAGCAATTTTTCGTCGCCATTCGACAAGCAGATGGACAATCTCACTTAGCGACCGCTTATGAAACAAAATCGGGATGACAGGATTCGAACCTGCGACATCCTGCTCCCAAAGCAGGCGCGCTACCAAGCTGCGCTACATCCCGTGATATGAACCCCAAAATATTAACATAGCCAAATTGAGAATTGTCACGGACTGACTCTGCTCTAAGACATGGGATGCATGCGTCCACCTCTGTTGACCAAAACCGGCAACATCGCTAAGCTGCCAGACATCACCGCTTGTAAAAAAAGTTGAATTTAATGACAGTCGAATCGCTCTGGAACGCGAATTTGGCGCCGCCTCTGAAATATCGCCGGTCTCAAAATAATCGGCAACGCTTTTACGGCTAGAAATCAGGGATATTCGAAAATGTATATCATCTAACTACTGACCTAATGCGTCCCCGGCATTGACTTCCAAAGCACAAAATGCCGACAAGACGAGAACGCGCCGCTGCCACAGTACCTGAAGCGCGTCTGTTAACTTTCTTAACAATTCATCTTAAATATGTCGTGTTTAGCACTGGGCTGTTAACGTCATATGCAAGTTTTAAGCTGCTTTGGATTGCTTTTAGCATAATGGAGTGTCAAGAACGCTTCCTTACACGTGACAGCATGGTTGATAGTAACGTACCTCTATTGGACTCTCAGTTGTCTCAGCCGCCTCAGCCTGAACAGATGGCTGATGCTTCTGCTGAACGGCTGATGCATGACCTATTTGATGGCGTCGATCGCGCTTTAGAGGGCGATTTGGAGGCGCTTGATGAGGTGCCCTCGCCCGATTTGGCGGAGTCGACTCCCGCTGCTGGCCTGAATCTAAACCTTGCTGAAAGCGAGTTACCAGCCGTTGTCCTTAACCCAACTGCTGCAATCGCTGATGAAACCACTGACTTAACTACGTTGCCGACACAGTTGGCAACGGCTGACAATGCTGAAACGGCAGCGACTTCTGAGCAGACTTCAACTTTTTTACTCCGTTGGCGACAACGATGGACGATGAATCGGGCCCTATTGGGGGCAGCAGGTCTAACGACCTTAGCCACCTTAGGACTGTGGTTGCACCAGCGGCAACAAGCCAATGTCATCACGACGGCTCCATTGTCGACCCCAACTGATGTTTCTACAACTGCTGGCAATTCCGAGTTTTTAGAATACCTACGGCGATCGCTGGATGTGATTGCTCAAAGTTCAACGAATACTTCCACTACTGCTGCCAACGTTGGTGAAGTGGCGTTGCCTCTTGGTTCAAACGGCAGTGTCGGTTTGCC
The DNA here is from genome assembly GCA_039026015.1 of Cyanobacteria bacterium P01_C01_bin.70. GTDB lineage: Bacteria > Cyanobacteriota > Cyanobacteriia > Phormidesmidales > Phormidesmidaceae > Halomicronema. The sequence goes on from JBCCNE010000012.1 coordinate 21,298, forward strand.
GCCTATTGCGAACAATACTCTACCCCCTTCTGTTCCAGGTGGGCTGCCTACCGCGCCAGGCTCAGTCAATGTCATTGAGCGAGTCTATGTGCCCTATCCTTCTTCTCAAACGGCAGCGGTGCCTGCTACTTCTGGAGCCTCTACTCCTGCCAACGGCGCTACGTCTGCTGCAGGCAGTACTACTGCAGCAGTGCCGGATGCTCACACCCTCTTAGGTGTGTTAGAGCTAGGCGATCGCTCCGCTGCCCTGTTTGAAATTGAGGGCGTTCCTCAGCGTGTCTACATTGGTGAGCGCGTGGGCACTAGCGGCTGGTCTCTAGTCTCAGTTGCCAACGAAGAAGCGGTTGTACGCCGCAACGGCGAAGTCCGTACCCTTTATATCGGCCAGCAATTTTAAAGCTGATATCGTTTAGCGATCAATCCCTTTCAGCCAGAGGCGAACAGCAATCTAGTTTGCTGATTGGTTGCAGATGCGGTGATGCCAATTTGAGGATTTCTATTTATTGATGACGGCTTAGAGCAGCTAGGCTTACAGTGATGACAGTTCATCAAAGGAGCCGTCGGCATGGGGTTGTTTGAAGATTTAAGCCGGTTTCTAGAAAGCCGTCTAGATGAATTTCTCAGGGCCAATCCCCACCTCGAATTGATGGCGCTGGAAGAGCAGCTGCGCGGACAAGAAGAGGATGCGATCAACTTGTTGGGAGATCTCAAGCGCCGTCAAAAACAAATTGAAGACAGCATCTTATCTACGGCGCAAGAAATTCAGCGCTGGCATGAGCGCATCAAAAAGGCCCAAGCCGCCAATCGTGAAGACTTGGCACAATCGGCTCAAGCGCGTGAAGCAGCGCTATTACGGCAGGGCAATCACCTGTGGGGACAGATGCAAGGCGTTAAAGACCGTCTTGAGCAAACCCGCCAGCTACAGCGCCAGATTCACGATCGCCGCCGGGAGCTCAAAGTCAACATTGCGGCGGCGGAAGCGAGTCGTGCCGCTACAGCCGCAGCACCAGGGAGTGAACCGACTGCCGGTTGGCAAGCTGATGTTTATCAAAGCGTTAGTCAACCCATTGATCCACTGGAAGAGACGTTCCAGCGTTGGGAAACGGAGGAAGAATTAGAAATGCTCAAGCGTCAAATGAAATCATAAATGAAACAGCAGAGCTCGGCAATCGCCCTGATCCACTTCCAGCTATCCTCAGCGACAGTATTTACTCTCGGCGAACAAAAAGTAAGGCCGCTGTAATACTGGATAGGCGGTTCGGGTATTCTCTCTTATGATGATTGCAAGTTAAAGGTGTGTTCATGATCGTTTGCCCCAGCTGTAATCATCAAAACCCTGATGGTGCAGTCCAGTGTGAAGCTTGTTATACGCCCTTACCCGCGCTGGCTAGTTGCCCAAGCTGTGGCGCTACAGTGCAGTCTGACGCCAGCTTTTGTGGTCAATGCGGTTTTGATTTGAGAACAGTGAACACAGCAGCCTCTTCTACCGGTAGTCCGCCTGATTTAGAGGCGACTTCTCTCGGGATGATCGCACCCTCCGACTACGAATTAACCTCTCCAGGCATTAGCAAAGTCGAAATTCCCAATTTATTGCCTCCCGACCCTTTAATAAAAACAGAGCCCGTGCCAGGAATTGTAGGTTCAGGCGAATCCAGCACACCGCCTGTCAATCCCCCACCACCGCCATATCCCAGCATCTCAGCGCCGCTGGAGGAAACCGAACCGGTGACGGCGCCGCCAGAAGCCCCCGTGCCGACAACCGCTGCTACTTCAGGCAGCATAGGCGTCACTCAACTGCAAGTTAATCAAGCTAAGTTGTTGCATGTGCAAACCAATACGCAGATTGAGCTGCCCAGTCAGCTCACCATGCTGCATTTAGGCAAGCCAAATGACCGCATTCCGCCCACTATTGACGTGTCAGGGTTTCCCAATTCGGAA
>JBCCNE010000013.1:0-23227 GCA_039026015.1 Cyanobacteria bacterium P01_C01_bin.70
AACCACTATGCCGGACGTCTCCAAGAACACCAGGATAAAACGTTGCGACAGAGCGATTTTGGGCTAGGACTCGATGGCCAACGCTGGATTTATAGCCTGGCACTTTGGCCTCATTGGGCCGGACAATTGATGGCCCTCAAGTCCCATAAACAGCGCTGTTTTCGGCGCGGTCTCCAGGCTCTATCCCCTATGCAGAAAGCCTTCTAGCCCGGTTGTCAACCGTTAAGATAAAAATCACCCTAACGCTTGAAGGTAGGCAGAAACAAGCCTGATGAATTTGGGGCCAGATTTTTAGGCGTCAAAAGCGCCACCAGCCTTCGGACGTTTGACATCGCTGCCCGATCGCCACCGAATCCCAATAAGATTTGGACTCCGGGGCTCATCACTTATCTCGACTGCCGCCGGTTCCTACTCCGTTGGCCAACTTGACTCGATATCGGCCAGGACGCTCTCCACATCTTCGCCGCCTACGTAATCCACAATGCCGGCCCAGAAGGTGCCCGTGCCAACGACCCCCGGCATCATATCAGAGGCATCAAACCGCACAATCTCGGCATTGGCCAAAATCTCAGCCTGCTGGCGCGTTACCTCATCAGGATACACGTCCAAACCAACATTGTTATGGGGAGAAATAAAGCCCCCCAGGCTCGCCCACGCTTCATGAGCAGCAGGCGTAGTCAAAAATTCCATCAGCGCTTGGGCTTCCGGCGTATCGTTAAACACCCCAAAGACATCGCCTGCGACTAAAACCGGCGTGCCAAATTCAGGATCGATGCCCGGCAGCGGAAAGACGGCAATATTTTCACCCGGTACGGCTTCCTCTGGCAAAAAGCTAGAGATAAAGTTGGCCTGTCGATGCATGTAGCAGCGGGGCTCGTCGTCAAATAAGCCTAAAATTGAATCGCCAAAGGGGGTGCTGATCGCGCCGACGGTGCCCCCGGAAATGTAGTCAGGATTCAAAACAATTTCCCCAAACTGCTCAAAAGCCACCTGTACCGGTTCGGCGTCAAAGGCAATTTCGTGGGTGATCCACTGGTCGTAGACCTCTGGCCCAGCGGTTCGCAACATAATATCTTCGACCCAGTCGGTGCCCACCCAACCGGTGGCATCGCCACTCTCCATGCCCAGGCACCAGGGCGTCGCGCCATCGGCCACAATCTGGTTGCTGAGGGCAATCATCTCGTCCCAAGTCAGAGGAAGGCTGTAGCCTGCCGCAGCAAAGGCTTGAGGGTTGTACCACACCAGGCTTTTAACCGACGCGCGGAACCAGACGCCATAAAGTTCACCATCGACGGTACCCAACGTTAGCCAGTCTTCCGGATAGGCAGCTTCTAGCGCCGTCATGTCCAGAAAAGAAGTGACCGGCACTAACTGCCCTGACTGAGCAAAATCAGCCATCAATCCCGGCTGAGGAAACATGGCAATATCAGGCGCATCCCCGGACTCCACCCGCACGGGCAGCAGCGTGGCAAAGGCATCGGTGCCTTCATAAATCACCTCAATGCCGGTTTCTGCTTCAAAGGCGGCAAAGGCGGCTTCCAATTTTTCCTGCTGTTCGCCGACAACCACGCCAAGCACGGTGACACTACCCGCAGTGGCTTCACTGCCGTCATCGGCTACTTGTTGACCGCCCTCACAGGCTGCTAGAAAGGACAGGCTGAGACCGATCGCAATGCCCTGGCTCAGGTGTCGTCTTAGCATAACCATACTCATCATCCTAAAAGTTAATCGACAAGGACTTTAATGCCCTAACCATAGGACGAGACGGGGCTTAGAGCAAAGCTAAAGCACACTGAATGCTGGATCGGGTTAAATGTCTAAATCTTCGAGGCCCAGCTTGGGGCCGTAGGTTTCGATAAATTCGCGCCGGGGCGCAACCCGATCGCCCATCAGCACCGTAAAGATGCGATCGGCCTCAGCGGCGTCTTCAATCTCGACCTTTTTCAAAGTGCGGCTTTCAGGATTCATCGTGGTATCCCAAAGCTGCTGGGGCATCATTTCACCCAGACCCTTAAACCGCTGGATGTCGTAGTTGGCATTCTCCGGGAAGCCGCCGAGAATTTCATCACGCTCGCGATCGCTATAGCAATACCAGTGATTGCGACCCCGCGTGATTTTGTACAGCGGCGGACAGGCGATATAAACGAAGCCCTGGTCAACTAGCGCTCGCTGATAGCGGTAGAAAAAGGTCAACAGTAGCGTGCGAATGTGGGCCCCGTCTACGTCAGCGTCGGTCATCAGACAGATGCGGTGATAGCGCAGTTGCGACTCGTCAAATTCCTCGCCTTTGATGCCGAGTCCCAATGCGGTGATGAGGGACTGAATCTCGGTATTTTTGTAAATGCGGGCGTCATCCGTTTTCTCAATGTTGAGAATCTTGCCCCGCAGCGGCAGGATGGCCTGAAAGCGGCGATCGCGCCCCTGCTTCGCACTGCCGCCAGCGGAATCCCCTTCCACGATGAAAATCTCAGACTCGCCGGGGTCACGGCTGCTACAGTCGGCCAGCTTACCGGGCAGAGTCGAAGACTCCAGCACGGACTTGCGGCGCACCAGTTCCCGCGCTCGCTTGGCCGCTTCTGCCGCGTTAAATGCCTGAATCGCTTTGTCGAGAATGGTGTCCACCACGTTGGGATGAAAGTCCAGATATTGCGTTAGGGTTTCACCCACGAGGGTATCGACGATGCCTCGCACTTCTGTATTGCCCAACTTGGTTTTTGTCTGCCCCTCAAACTCAGGCTCTGGCACCTTCACCGAAATCACGGCGGTCAGCCCTTCGCGAATATTCTCGCCGCTGAGGTTAGACTCATTTTCCTTGCGCTTGTTGCGCTTGCGGGCAAAGGTGTTCAACGTGCGAGTGAGCACCGTTTTCAAGCCTTCGAGGTGGGTACCGCCATCGACTGTGCGAATGTTGTTGGCGAAGCCCAGCAGATTATCGGAATAGGCGTCAATACACCACTGCAGCGCCACCTCAACCTGCACCCCGTCGCGCTCGCCCTGCACGTAGACGATTTCTTCGTGGACGGGCTGCTTCTCTTTGTTGATGTATTCAACATATTCACGAATGCCGCCCTCGTAGTGAAAGCGGGACACTAGTGGCTCGTCCGACTTCAGCAGCTCTAGGCGGTTATCGGTAAAAATAATATCAACACCGCCGTTGAGATAAGCAAGCTCCCGCAGACGTCCGGCAAGGGTGTTGTAGTCAAACTCAATCCCCGTGGTAAAGATTTTGGTGTCAGGCTTAAAGGTAATCGCAGTGCCGGTGCGATCGCTGTTGCTATCGCTTATTTGCAAATCCCCAATAGGCGTGCCCCGTTCAAACCGCTGCACGTGAATCTTGCGGTTGCGCCACACGGTCGCTTCCACCCACTCCGACAGCGCATTCACTACGGAAACGCCGACTCCGTGCAGACCACCGGAGACTTTGTAGCCGCCGCCGCCAAACTTGCCGCCGGCGTGCAGCACTGTCAACACCGTTTCCAAGGCGGATTTACCGGTCTGCGGATGCACATCGGTGGGAATGCCGCGGCCGTCATCAATAGTGGTCGCTGAGCCATCTTCGTTCAGCGTTACCTCAATGCGAGAACAATAGCCGGCCAGCGCCTCATCGACAGAATTATCCACCACCTCGTACACTAGATGGTGTAAACCACGAGGCCCAGTGCTGCCAATATACATTCCAGGTCGTTTGCGAACTGGCTCCAGGCCTTCTAGTACCTGAATCTGCTCAGCACCGTAGTTGCTCGCCATAAATTTCTTACTCCTAAAAAGGCGCTTCAACGCCTCTAGCCGCAGTCGAAGCCAAAAGCCCCTAAGATTTTAACACAAACCCGCCTAGGCAGTGCATAGGGCAGTTTCTGGGGACACTTGAGCCAGGGATGTTATGACCCCGCCCTCGGCTTACCACCCAGACTCGTATAGTGCTTATGATCTACGCTATATATAGGATGTCAGTTTGCCACCCTGTTTGATTGCGATCGCTGGCCCTACCGCCACCGGCAAGACCGGACTGGCCCTTACATTGGCCGAAAAACTGCCAATCGCAATCTTGAGTGCCGATTCACGTTTGGTCTACCGAGAATTTGACATTGGCACCGCTAAACCGACATCGGCAGAGCGGGCACAGGCACCCCACTATCTCATCGATATTCGCAATCCGACAGAAACCATGACCGTTGCCGAATATCAGCAGGAAGCGCAAACCCTAATTAAGCAGCTACACCATACCCGAGAAACGCTGCCTTGTTTGGTTGGCGGCACAGGACTTTACATTTCATCGGTAGTGGACGGGCTGCAGATTCCCCCGGTGGCGCCGCAGCCTGACTTGCGATCGCAGCTTACTGGCCTTGGCCAAAGCCACTGCTATGCTCTGCTGCGGCGAGTCGATCCCAAGGCCTGCGATCGCATTCATCCTCACGATGCAGTGCGTACCATTCGGGCGCTAGAGGTGGCCTATGTGACTGGGATACCATTGTCGACACAGCAAGGTCAGTGCCCACCAGACTATCCCATCTTATATATAGGACTTGACTGTGACCCCGAGCTGCTGAAAGCTCGTATCCAAGAGCGCACAGCGCAGATGTTTGAGCAAGGACTAGTGTCGGAAGTCGAGTACCTCTGCCAGCGTTATGGTGCCGATTTGCCGCTGCTCAAAACCTTGGGCTATGCCGAAACCCTAGGCTATGTGAAGGGCGACTATTCCATTACCGCGGCTAAACAGCTGATCGTGAAAAATACCCGCCAGTTTGCCAAGCGTCAGCGCACCTGGTTTCGCAAACGCGATATTCACTGGTTTGATGCCGGGGCGCCCGCTCTCCCCGATCAAATTTGGCAGACAATTCTCAGTTTTGTATCCGCGCAGGAGCAGGGATGAGGGTTGGCGAGGTCAGTGAGGTCAGTGAAGTGGTTCGGTGGATGGGTGGCAGGCAGGCTCCGCCAACCCTGCCCGGAGGGCCTTAAAGGAGACCAGGAGTGGATGAGGAGTAATCACGTCCTTTGCCAAATTCGGAATTCCAGATTCCGAACTTTACACACTGCATTTTGCATTTGGCGTGCTGCACTCAATCATTCATGCTTCTCACACCGCTTAGCAGCATCCAGAGACCGCCAAGCAGAATAGCGATCGCGACTACTCCCAGCAGCCAATCTAAGTTAGGCGTCGTTTCCATCACAGCTCCGAATTTAGTTGATTAACAAAAATCTAGCCTAAAGTGCTCCCGCTAATTACCCGCCCAAAATCCAAGGTGTCAGGAAACCGCCAAGGGCAAAGCCCATTCGACAGCAATCAGGTCAGGATGTGTTTGGATGGAGTGCTCCTAGAGGGCACCAAAAATTTTATTCCCGTGGGCTCTGTCCCCTAGTGAACGGTAAACGGGATTCACCAAAGGCCGCGTATGGGTTCCGGTTCCGGTTCCGGCTCGGGCTCCGGCTCGGGCTCCGGTGGAGGAGTCGGGTTGGGCTCCGGTTCCGGTGCGGGCTCGGGGGCGGGCTCCACGGGGTCTATGGGGTCTGTCGCCAGGTCAGCAGCAGCGAACTTCATGGTGCCGACATCGGCAGGAAGATCCATGAATAGATGGCCGTCTTGGAAGAAGTAGATGGCCGCCTCGTCTAACCCCTGACGAAATTCATCGTCGATGGAGTCAGGGCCGCATGCTGCCAAGGTGAAGACTTGCAGGGTAATGAAATCGGCGCTGTCAGGATCATAGATGCCGTTGCCGACATTGCAGTCGGCCTTGACACCGACGGAGCCATCGTCAAAAAACTGGATCGTATAGTCCTCGGGGTTATCTGGCACCGCCATCGTGTCGTTATTGTACAAAATCTCTTCGAGCTGCCAGACAGTACCGGTTAGCAGGGGTTCTTGAGCGATCGCTCCAGAGATGCCAACAGCAATACTGGTTGCGATCGCTGAAGCAACTGCCCAAGCAACGGTTGAATATTTCATCTTGGTTATCCTCCACACCTGAGGGCTAATTTCATCAGAGCTGCAGAGGCCATTCACACATTATCGCTTTCCCCTATGGCTCTGAGGATTTTGCACACTTAATTTTAAGTGCGATTGCGCTCCCAAGTCTCCTTCAAAATATCAAACCCTAGAATTACGCAGCGGCTGTTATTCAATATCAACTTCACCAAAAAGCTCATACAGACCAGGCCTATAGGCATAGATTGACCTAAAAAAAATTCCGAATTTAGCGGGTCTCCAGCGAGCTGACCCCTTTTGAGAACAATCATCTATTCAGGCCTAGTTTAAGGAATCGAGTTCCTCGCCTCACAGGCATTGTTTTAATAGCGGAAAGCATTGCGCCGCCCGACCCAATTATAGGCAAGCTGGAATCACCTTGATTTTTGGTAATTTAACCAACGGTAACGATAACTCTCAGACTGGTCGCATCGAGTCGGCCGCTGCAGCTTCAAAAAAACAGCTGAGTTTGCAAGTTGAACAAGAAGATACTGGGATTGTCGTCAAAATTATTGGCATTGATTATCCAGTAAAAGGAGGGCATGATGGCGATATTGGCAGACAGGGGATAGCGATAGGCCAGCTCCAGTTCCTGTTGGGTACCGCCGTCGCCTGCTCCCGACACCAAAAACTCATCGCCATCCAAAATATCGAACGGAATCACATAAGATACGCTGGCCAGCGCGCCCTCCTTAAATAGGTCAGGAAATCCTAGACCAAACTGGAAAGACTGGGCATCTACTTCGCCGATGTCGTCGCCGTTATCAATCAAATTGGTGCTGCCGTAGCTATAGCGGCCAAAGAATCCCAGCCAGTCTAGGGGCGTCCAGTCAAAGTTCACCAAAAAGGTGTCGGCAGTCGCGCCGTCAAGCCGGCCCCCCAAGCCATCATCGGCGAGGCCATAGAGCGGCTCACTGACCGCGCCCCCAATTTGCCCGGCCCCATTTGGCACTAGACGAGTACGGTTATACATAAACCGCAAATTAAACTTATCAAAGGGTTGCAGTCCCACCTGGGTGGTGAGGGTGTGGGCACCGCCAAACAGTCCCCGGCTCGGGTCGGACACCACGCTGCTGGTGAGAAATTCGGTGTTTTCGGCGAGCCAGCCGACGCGCAAATCAAGCCAATCGGTCACGTCCCAAACGGCGATCGCTCCAGTGCCGCGATCAACCGCGTTAACCTGAGTGCCACCGCTGGCGTTAAAGCTGTTGGCCCCCGTGAGAAAAAACGTGTAGCGATTGTTGTCAAAAAAGCGATACCAGTTGACTCGTGGCCCCACTTCGACAGAGAGCTTGTCGCCAATGGGAAACCCGTAACTCAGTTCACGAATGTAAACGTCGCCCGCTGGTGCAGGGGTGCCCCGCTGCAGGGTGAAGGGCGTGCCGTAGGTATTAAACAGACCACCCGAAACGTATAAATTGGCCGGAGCATTACCGTTGCCCGCCACCAACTGTAGCGTCAGCTTGTCAGACCCGGTGAAAGAACTGTCAAAGTTAATCCAGGTGTAGTAGGCAAACACCGTTGAGGGGTTGTCGTCAATGGTGCGCACAACCGGATTGCCCGCGGCATCCCGGGTTGCGGCAAAGGCATTGATGCCCTCCGCCTGAATCGCCCCATCGGCAAAGCCGCCGCTGATGTGGGCAAACACATTGCCCCGCAGCTTGGTGACGGTGGCGAACTGCTGCTCCCTGAGTTCAGCGACTTCTGATTCCAGCGTGTCCAAGCGTCCGCCCACTTCGGCCAGCTCGGCGGTGAATTCCTCTGACAGTCGCTGAATGGTGGCAAGATCCTCGGCGATGACGCTGCCCCTGTCGATTAACGTCAGCAAAGCGTTTAAGCAGGCATCGAGTCCGGCGGCAAATTCATCGCGGGTGAGGGCGCGATCGCCTCGATAAGTCAGGTCTGGATACCCTTCGAGGCAGGCGTAGTCTTCTACTAAACTGGCAAGGGCCCGATAGGCCCACTCATTCGGAGACACATCGGTCAGCTCATCAATTTCGGCAACCTGCGCCAGCACCAATGGCTCTACGCCCGTTAGAGCCGCCGCAGTCGTTGCGGCTGGCGGCACCCGCACACTGCGGGAGACAGCTACGGGTTCAACATCAGGGACTAGGGAGGCCGCTGCCCCAGGCGCTGAAATATCGTTTGGGCGGATTGTCTCAGCCAGCAGAGCGCGATTGAGCCGCTCATCTTGTGCAGTTGCTGTAGTCAGCAGAAAGGACTGCGTCGCTGATTTAGATGGCTCCGTGGACTTGGCCGCAAATCCTAATGGCGGCTCAGCGGCGATCGCTGGCAGCGCTACCGACGAGACCAGCAATACACTCGCCAGGCTAGCAATTTTAGTAACAGAAAATGGGCAGAGCACAGTATCCTGCCGCCTGTCAGCTTGATTCAACATAATTCACCCTTCACACCAAATTATTTGTGACGGTATCAATCTTGTCTCATTAGAAATGTGGTCCAGACAACAACTTATCTACCCTCCAAACAATTTTTTGAAGCCTATTTTCGACCTGCTTAGATCTTTTAACGAACGTGCTGAGATACCAAACGTTTGAGCAATTTATTGCCGATAGTTGGCCCGACGAGATGAAATTCCACGCTAGTAGAACAAGGAGTGTGACAAAGTGAAGAGCTGTATCGTAGCTTGCAAAATCAAGTTTTATGATTCGCTAATTTGAATCAGCATATTGCTCAGAAAACGAGTCATCTTTGATGCTGCACTTTTTGAACCGGTTCTTGCCGGTTAGGGAGAATGCTGTCAGCATTGCGGATTTTCGGGCTTGACGAGCACTGAATCTATCCTCCACTCAAGATTAGCTGTGTAGTATTTAGCTGGACTCAATAACTTCTAAGCAATAGGGATTTTGGACGCTTATGTGAATATCAAATGGAAGAGGTCACTCAAGCTAATTTTCCGGAAACAGATGTGCAGCAGGAAGCCGAGATCGCCGCTGAGTTAGCGGAGTCCGAGCTAATTTATGGCTTAGAAGATCGTCCCCCGCTCAGGGAAGCAGTCTTTGCCGCTGTTCAGCATGTTCTCGCTTGCTTTGTTGGCATTATCACGCCTTCCTTAATTGTCGCCGGCACGCTGGGGCTAGACTCTGCCGATGCCACGTTTATTGTCAGCATGTCGCTCTTCGTCTCAGGGATTGCGACTTTTATTCAGGCGCGCCGAATTGGGCCAGTGGGCTCTGGCTTGCTGAGTATTCAAGGCACTAGTTTTGCCTTTATCGGGCCAATTTTAGGAGCCGGCACGGCGGCGATCGCGGCGGGCAGTTCTCCCACTGAAGCTTTGGGTACCATTTTTGGCCTGTGCTTTTTCGGCGCGTTTATTGAAATCTTTGCCAGCCGCTTTTTGCACTTGGCGGGGCAAATCATCACCCCCCTAGTGACCGGCATTGTCGTTACTCTCATTGGGCTAACGCTGATTAATGTGGGCATCACCAGCGTGGGCGGCGGCTTTCCGGCTCGCGATGCCGGAACCTTTGGCAGCCTCGCTAACCTCGGCGTCGCCGCCCTGGTACTGCTGATTATTCTGATCCTCAACAGCACTACCAGCTCGCTGTTGAGAATGTCTTCCATCGTGATTGGCTTGGTCGTCGGCTATCTTGTGGCTTGGCCGCTGGGCATGGTGTCATTTAACAATCTCAGTGGACTGCCCGTATTCGCGTTTCCCATACCGTTTCGCTACGGCATGGGCTTTAGCTGGGCGGCCTTTATTCCCTTTGCCTTTCTGTACCTAATTACCGCCATCGAATCCATTGGTGACCTCACCGCCACGTCTCTGCTGACGGGCCAGCCCATCACCGGCCCCAAATATATGAAGCGGCTCAAGGGCGGCGTCTTGGGCGATGGCGTCAATTCGCTGATTGCCGCCTGTTTCTGCACTTTTCCCAACACTACGTTTAGCCAAAATAACGGTGTGATTCAGCTTACGGGCATCGGCAGCCGCTACGTCGGCTATTTTATTGCGGGCATCTTTGTGCTGATGGGCCTCTTTCCTCTGGTGGGAGGAGTGTTTCAGGCGATGCCACAGCCGGTTTTGGGCGGCGCCACGCTGATGATGTTTGGCACGGTCGCGGCGGCGGGCATCAAGATTTTGTCCTGCGTGAACTTTACCAAGCGCGCTTCTTTAATTACGGCGGTGTCTCTCGGTATTGGTTTGGGGGTGACCTATGCTCCCGACGTGTTGGAAAATCTGCCCGTGCTGGTGAAAAATATCTTTTCCTCAGGCATCTCTGCAGGCGGCATTACAGCTTTAGTGCTAAACGCGGCGTTGCCAGGGCCGAGAGAATAAACTCAAGGGGAGCCTACTTATTTCAAGGCGGCTTTTGGAAACGTTTCTTACAGATTTCATGTATAAGCTAAAGGCCATTATCGTGGGGGCTGGCATTGGCGGTTTAACGACGGCGATCGCCATGCAGCAGGCCGGTTACGAAGTCGAAATTTATGACAAAACGCGAGAGCTGCGCCCCGCCGGGGCCGGAATTTCGCTGTGGTCGAACGGGGTTAAAGTACTGAATCGCCTGGGCTTGGGTGAGCAACTAGCGGCGATCGGCGGCACCATGAATCGGATGGCATATCGCAGCCATCTGGATGAGCCCCTGAGTGAAGTTAACTTAATGCCGCTGATTCACCAAGTCGGCCAGCGGCCCTATCCGGTTTCTCGCACTGATTTGCAGAATCTGCTGCTCGCCGCGGCGGGTAAAGAGCGTGTGCAGCTACAGAGGCGCTGTGTCGATGTGGAGGAAACCGCTGACCAAGTGACGGCCATTTTTGCCAATGGTCAGCGCGCCACCGGAGATATTTTGGTGGGAGCTGACGGCATTCACTCTCAGGTGCGGGAGTATGTGCTGGGGCAGGCGATCGCGCCTCGCTATGCCGACTATGTCAACTGGAATGGCATTGTTGATGCTCAGCCAGGGCTCTGCGACTCCGATAACTGGGTGATTTATGTCGGTCAGGGCAAACGCGCTTCGATGATGCCAATTGGGGGCGATCGCTTTTATTTCTTTTTTGGTGCCCCCATGCCCAAAGGCACCTCAGTAGAGCCGTCAGAGCGGCAGGCAGAACTGGCAGAAATCTTTGCGGGCTGGCCGGGGCCAGTGCAAACCCTGATCAAGGCGCTGAATCCCCTAGAAACGAATCGGCTAGAAATCCACGACATTGATCCGCCCAAATGCTTGGTGCGGGGTCGGGTGGTGCTGATGGGAGACGCGGCCCACGCCACCACGCCGACCCTGGGGCAGGGAGGCTGTCAAGCAGTTGAGGATGCCGAAGTGTTGACCCGGTATCTAGTGACGACCAATATCAGCGTGGCGGATGCCCTGCAGCGCTACGAAGCGGAACGCAAGGAGCGCACCGCCGCTTTGGTTTTAAAGGCCCGCCAGCGGACCGACACCATCTACGGCAAAGATCCCGACCTGACGCGGGAATGGTACGAGCAGCTCAAGCAAGAACCGCCAGAAAAGATCACCGGAGCCTTGGCCAAGGTGATTCTGGGCGGCCCCATGCGGTAGTTTGAGGTTGAGGATTCGCCTCATGTCCCGAACCGCCAATGTCAGCAGCATTCAAGGAGGTTTGAATGGGCGGAAAACTGACGACCCACGTTTTGGATACGGTCAACGGCTGCCCCGCTGCCGGTATGAAGATTACGCTGTGGGCGATCGCCCCTGACACCCAAGCCAAGACACGGCTCAAAGAAGTTCTCACCAACGCCGACGGTCGTACCGATGCGCCGATGCTGGCCGCTGCCGATTTTCAAGTGGGGTGTTACGAACTGATGTTTGCGGTCGGCGACTACTTTCGGCAGCGGGGAGCGGCTCTGCCGGAGCCCGCATTTCTCGATTGGGTGCCCTTGCGATTTGGCATCGCCGATGTCGAGGCGCATTACCACGTGCCGCTGCTGACCTCTCCCTGGTCCTATAGCACCTATCGGGGCAGCTAGCCGTGGCGCGGTATTCCCTCGATCAGCTGAACCAAATGGATCGGGGCCGCTTTACTCAAGCGCTGGGGGAAATTTTTGAGCAGACGCCCGCGATCGCCACTCAAACTTGGCCCCAGCGTCCTTTTGCCACAGTGGCGGCGCTGCATCGAGCAATGGTGGCGGTCATGCAGGCGCTGCCTAAGAATGAGCAGTTAAGCCTGATTCGGGCGCATCCCGACCTCGGCACCAAAGCCCAAATGGCCGCCTCGTCTGTGCAAGAACAAGCCAGCGTTGGCCTTGACCAGCTTGCTCCCGACGAGTTTGAGACCTTTCAAGCATTGAACCGAGCCTATCGCGATCGCTTCCAGTTGCCCTTCATCATCGCCGTTAAAGAGCACACCAAAGACTCCATCTTGACAGCCTTTCGTCAGCGCCTCACCCATGATTTTGCCACCGAGCGCCAAACCGCCCTGGCCGAAATTGCCAAAATTGCTGGCTATCGGCTGCGGGCATTAATTGACGACTAATTCTCCGCAATTCTTCTATTCGCTGCAAACAGCTCGAACGGGGAGAGCTATCCTCACGCTGAGAATGGCTAGCTAACTAAACTGTCCCTTGGCAAAGCGACTAGAACAGGTGAGAATGGTATAGCTGTATTCTCGGCAAAGTTCTGTGAGCAACGTCCGTACTGTATCTGACACCAAACGCACCTTTCACGAAAAATTTAACCGTCCGGTCGTGTCGGTTTACCGTCGCGTCATCGAAGAACTGATGGTGGAGATGCATCTCCTCTCTGTTAGTAGTGACTTTGTCTATGACTCAATTTATGCGCTGGGCATCGTAACCACCTTCGATATCTTTATGGAAGGGTATCGCCCCGAAAAAGACGTGGAGCCGATTTTTAGCGCTCTTTGTGAGTCGGTTGAGTCTTCTCCAGAGCAATATCGTCAAGACGCTCAGCAGGCCTTGAGCACAGTTGAAGGCATGTCAATGGATGATGTCAAGGCGCTGTTGGGAAACCTGCCAGAGGCCAATGCCGACGGTCTAGCGGGTATCTTGAAAGGCGTCGCTGAGCGCGATCGCTTCAAATATAGTCGAGCGTTTGGCATTGGGTTTTATACCCTGATAGAAAAAGTTGACTCTGAGCTAGTCAAGGACAAGGAAACGCTGATGGCCTTTATGAAAGAGACGACAGAAGCGCTGTCCATCTCTTTTGACAAGCTGCAAAAAGATATCGAGCTTTATCGCAGCAACCTTGACAAAATGGTGCAGGCCAAGGCGCTGATGGCTGAGATACTGGAGTCTGATCGGAAAAAGCGCGAAGAGCGAGCCCAAGCCAAAGCTCAAAAAGCACAGGATAAGTCTGAGTCAGAGACTACAGATACTGTTGACAGTGATCCGAGCGAACCGGTGACCACGCCAGCCAGCGACAGTGACGAACAGTCACCGCAGTCCTAGGCTTCGGGCAAACCACTGCTGAGCACTGGCTCCAGCGACGGTAGCCGTTAGTAGGCTCGGACGTGCGATTGCGGTTAGATAGCGATCGCACGTCCGAGCATATGCCAAGTTTATGGCGGCGATGCGGGCATTTTGCGGGTGGGCTAGATGCCTGTCCTAGTTATGGTCATGCTCTTCTCTTGGCTGAATTATTGGGGGCAATTGTTACGCTTTACCGAGACAGCTCGTTGAGAGACTGTAAATGAGCTACTATTTTATAGTTCAAAAGAACTATATTGCAGTCATGGTTCAATACACGCTTGCTCAAAGTCCGGAAATTGTTCTCGACGTATCAGGGAAGGATTCTCGTAAAGCCCGAGAAAAAGCAATGGATCAGCTGGTAGAGTTGATGGATGATGGTCAGCTACCAACTAACCTGGCCAACGGATTTGACCCGCAACAATTTATTGAAGTGAAACCGCCTGAATCCAACGCTGACGTCAAAAGCCAAGAAGATACTGTTGTTGAAGCAGTCCAGATATTGAGTCATTTGGCAACGCTGAAATTAAAAACCCAGGACTCTCGTGAAGAGGCTTTACAAGTCAGAAAACTGGTGGATTTACTATTTACGGACGAACCCATTACCGAAGAGCAGATAGCCAGCCTTAAAGACGGCTTTAAGACGCTAAAGAGCTTTGCTCAGAGTAACTTGAAATACCGCGATGCGCGATCGCAGGCCGAATCAGCACGGCAAATTTTAGATGACGCGCTTAAGCCGTAATCTCCTTCTTTCCAGCTGTGAAGCATTAACTCGACAGGAAAAATGAGTCAGCCAGAAGGTTGGCTTTTATTGCAAAATGCGATCGCGTGTTAAGCCCTTTCAAGCCCCCGCGGACTCCCACTTTAAAATGGGAGTTGAGGCACAAAGCAATCGCGCTTAATTGCGATTAGCTTTATTTACTCACTGAGCGATACCTGCCGATAGCGTCTCTGAAGCTAGTGAGGGTCCCAAAAGCCCTAGAGTTTTATCCCTAGGCAAGATTAGCCTCTCACTAGGCAAGGAAATTCTGTATTCCAATCAGGGTAGGCGACTTCTCTGCAGCGCCCGATCCTTTGGAATCGGCTAATTCATAGCTTTTTAAGCTCCAGGTGTCGCGATCGACAGCAAGTAGCCTGATTCCGAAGGAGGCGGTTATGTATCGCAAGATTCTCGTAGCAGTTGATCATTCTCCCCTGCGGACGCACCTGATCGATAAAGCCATCAAGATGGCCCAATTGATGAAAGCCGAACTCATGATCGTGCATGCTCTTTCGGCTTATGAAGAGGGGAGTCCAGGGTTGCCGGTGCGAGCCTATCACTCCTATTACCCGATCAGCGACAGCATCGCTTGGGATACTTATCAAAAGCGCTGGGCCACCTACGAGCGAGACGGCATTCAAGAATTGCGTCAGCTTGCCGATGAGGCAGCTGCGCAAGGAATCTGCGCTGAGTTTACCCAAACTGCAGGCGATCCGGGGCGAGTGATTTGTGATGTGGCAAGCAGTTGGCAAGCCAACTTAATCGTTGTGGGCAACCGCGGGCGCTCAGGGCTGAGCGAGTTTTTCCTAGGTAGTGTGAGCAACTATGTGATGCACCACGCGTCCTGTTCAGTGCTAGTTGTCCACAGCGCCGATGTCGCTGACGAGTCTGAGGCCACCGCTGCCACTGCTACGACCAGTGCAGCCTCTTCATGACAGCCAAAGTGAGGGCAAAATTTTGCTCTCATCTTCACGATGCATCATCAGTTAAACACAAGATTACGTTGGCCTGAGAACATTACCGCGCCAGCTCTGAAAAATCAGCTGAGGTCTGGAATTTCTGGGTTCTCATCGTCTGCCCGAGAGATGATGACAGCCCTTGACAGGCTAGATTCGTAAGAATACCGACTCGACGTTGGCAGCGCTTTTCCGTTCACTGGGAAGGCGCTGTTGGCGTTTAGTTTAACCAGCCTGGGTAAAAGCGCTCGGCTGCCATGCCGTCGGCGAACCCGTGAGGCGATGGCCAGCGACAAATTCTCAGCCGCTACGAATTGTTTACAGAAGTCTCTACAATTCAAAAGGCAGACCGAACTTTGAGCAACATGACGAGCCAGGACTCTTTTGAGCAGCAAGGCCACCGGGCACAACAGGGCGATCGCGCTGAACAGTCATGGCCCTTCTGGCCGGTGGTGCCGCTCTATCCCTATGGACAACGGCCAACGCTAAGGCAAGAAGTGGTCGAAGACACCATTTGGACGTTTGATCAATACCAGGGCATTTTTTACGTGGTCGTGCCGATTCGGATGACGGTGGTGCGCCTGGAGGCCGGCGGGCTGCTGGTTTACTCGCCCGTGGCGCCCACTGTGGAATGCATTGACCTGATGCGATCGCTCGAAGCCGTTCACGGCCCGGTGCGCTACATCATCCAGTCCACCACCACCGGCATTGAGCACAAAGTTTTTGTGGGCCCGTTTGCCCGCCGCTTTCCCCAAGCCCAGGTCTACGTTGCCCCGCACCAGTGGAGCTTTCCGCTTAACCTGCCTTTAAGCTGGTTGGGATTGCCCAAAAGCCGCACGCATATTTTGACCCCTGACACGCCCGTGCCGTTTGCCGACCAGTTTGACTGGGCTATTCTTGGTCCCATTAAGCTGGGATTAGGGCCGTTTGTTGAAGTGGTCTTGTTTCATCGAACGACGCGCACTTTGTTGCTAACCGATACGCTGGTGTCAGTATTTGACGAGCCTCCAGCAGTGCTCGGCCTCGATCCGTATCCGCTGCTGTTCCACGCGCGTGATTGTGCCCAAGAGCCCATTGTTGATACGCCTGCCGCACGACGGCGAGGCTGGCATCGCATTGCCCTGTTTGCCTTTTTCTTTCGTCCCAGTTCTCTCAGCACGCCGACGCTGCTTGAGGCGCTAAAAGCGTCACGGCACGCCCCTAGTCGATCCAAGAAGGCCTATTTTGGGCTATACCCGTTTTGCTGGCAGTCAGACTGGCAAGCGTCTTTCGAGGCGCTGCACGGCAGCGGTCGGCCCTTTGTCGCCCCGGTGTTGCAAACCTTGATCTTTAATCGTAATCCGGATGCCGTTCAGGATTGGGTCGAGCGGGTGAGTCAATGGCACTTTGAGCGCGTCATTCCCTGCCATCTAGAGGCTCCGCTTAGCGCCGGGCCAGCCGACCTGCGGGCCGCTTTTGATGACATCTTGAGGCCCGAAAAGCTGAGCGATCGCCCCCTGCCGGTCAAGGATTTTGCCTTTCTCAAAGAACTCAATACCGGCCTAGTGCAGCGGGGCATCACCCCACCGGCTAAAACGCTCTCAAAGTCATAACGCTAAAGCCCCTAACAGAATCACGGCAGCCCTTCATTTAGGGTCCTTATGCAGGCTATCGGCCCTTGAAATTTTTCCTCGGGAAAGAACATGATTATGCTAGGATAAAAAGCCGTGGATAGCGGGTCGATGCCCGAGTGGTTAATGGGGGCGGACTGTAAATCCGCTGGCTATGCCTACGCTGGTTCGAATCCAGCTCGGCCCATCCACGCCGGCCCATGTAGCTCAGCGGTAGAGCACACCCTTGGTAAGGGTGAGGTCACGAGTTCAATTCTCGTCATGGGCTTAGCTAAGGACTTATCATTGTTCAGCCACCAAACGCTTTGGCAACAAAGATTTCAGCTCCTAGCTCAGGAAGCTGTTTGAGCTGTGAAAAGGCTTATTCCACGAGATTGCTAGCCCTAATTGATGATGCGCCCTAAACAGCGCAGCAAATATTCCAGATATCGCCAATAAATCGGTTTTTCGTTCGGTTACGAGCAATTTCGGCGTTCTGACAAATCAAAGCTAATTGTTACGTGACGATACGGCGTTTTTTAGAATGAGCGCCGCACGATCGCTTGTTTTGGGGGCGATTTCGCGTCCTTCAGAGCAGCCAGAGGGATGTCCTTCGAACATCGGCAATCAACTCAACCAGAGTCAGCACACTGGTTTCTCAATAGCATAGATATTTCTTTGGCAATGTATTGATGTTCCCACAGACATTTTGCCCCAAAACTAAACGTTTTAGTTTAATAATCGACTAGCAAAATTGTAAAAATCGTTTTTTTAAGCGCTTCGATGTCAATGCTCAAATTCTTGGCCTGCCAGTCCTTGAGCATTAATTAATTGCTTTGGCTGCCGTCAACTAAGCCCTCATTTATCGGGTTGAATATTCCATCTGAGAATGGAATATTCCGGGTTTTTGCTGAGGTAATCACTCCTTCTTATAAATTCTTTAATGTGAAAAGAGTATATTCACGGACACTTTGGTGTACTCTTAATTTCCGAAAGTGCAATCTACAACTTTTGATTGATTGGTGCCTAAATCTGGCCGCAAGCGTGCCGTGGTTAAAGGCTTCCAACGTGGTGTGTGTGCTCAGATAATTTTTATCTATAAGAAGCGATAAAGCTTTTTAGAGAACGGTGGCCTGAGGATGTGAACTTCGTCTCCTTAATAGAATGTTGCGACTTGATTGGATCTTTTCCATTCCTAATTTTGTCTACCGATTAATCAGATATCTTACTCGTTCTTCTAAAGGGCGATTTTGGTTGTTGGCAGCGATCGCTTGCTTTACGGTGCAGTTTTTTAATTGGGTTGATAACGCACCGCGCCCCGGATTCGAGCCGGTTGCAGCCCAAACAACGACCACCGTTTTCAATCAGGTTGGAGGCGGCTACTTAGACAGTAACGGTAACCCTCAAACCGCCGTTTCCAATGCTACCTCTTTACAGGCCGACGAAACGCCACCGCTCACAATTATCAAAACGTCTGATCGAGGAGCGGCTGAGCCCGGTGATGTGGTGGTCTATCGTCTATTGGTGCGCAACTCAGCGCCGCTACCGGCAGGTCCCTTAACCATCACCGACGAACTGCCGCTGGGACTACAACTGGTTGAAGATTCGATTCGCACTTCGCCACTGCAGTTCACCAACGTGGCCACGAACGATCGCACCTTTACTCTCGATTTTGGTGGTGCATCTTTAGCCGCAGGGCAAGACCTATCAGTGGTTTATGGAGCGCTCGTCACGCCGGATGCCGTGCGCGGTTCAGGGCGCAACGTGGCCCAGGCGATTACGCCCACCAGCAGTGCCAGTGCTAGCAACGAGCTGGTGATCCGTCCGGGAATTTTGTCAGACTGCGGCACCTTGGTGGGCCGGGTGTTTGTCGATAAAAACTTTGACGGCGAACAACAGCCGGGCGAACCTGGCGTTCCCAATGCCGTGGTGTTCTTGGATGACGGTAACCGCATTTTGACTGACCCTGACGGGTTATTTTCAGTGTCCTACGTGCTTTCTGGTAACCGCGTCGGCACGCTGGATCTGACGAGCCTACCGGGATATACCTTGGCGCCGAATCTATATCGCCTAGCGGACAACAGCCAGTCTCGACTGGTGCGGCTAGAGCCCGGCGGTCTTGCCCGTATGAACTTTGGCGTCACACCCGCATTTGGGGAGGAGCAGGGGTGATGAAGACCCTCATTGCAATGATTGGCTGGCTGATGGTCAGCGCTTTAGCCGCCGATGTTTTGGGAGTGGCGCTCGCTGAAGCCTCCGAAGCGGGAGAGAGTGATTCCTTGGCGGCCAATGCCGATACCAGCGACGCTACTGAGGTAATCGATCTGACGGCTCTGATAACGGCAGCGAACGCCGCCGGGGGGAACACGGTTCCCGAAGCAGAGGTCGCGACGGAAGCGGCGACGCTGTCAGATTTAGAAGCCGCTAGCATCACGGATCGCTCTCGGTTGAATTCGCTGGGCAGCGGTGCCGTGCCGACGGCTCCTCTACGGACAGACGCTGTAGTGCGACCATTATCCACAGCCGAGCCGACTCGCACTGATGCCCTTATCTTGACGCCTGCCAGTGCGGACGCCAGTGACCAAGACGGGATCTCGGCGGGGCAGTTTTCCAATCTGCCGCCGTGGCTAGAGGATCAGGCGCAGGCCAATCCGCTGCCGCTGCCGGAAATCCCGACATCAGCGATCGCTGACGATGCAGCAACCACTTCGGAGTTGAGTCTCAGCCTCACGCCGGTCACGAATCCAGTAGTGCCCGCCAACCAGCGATCAACCATTGAGTTTGAAGGACGTATTACGAACGATAGCGGCGATTTGGTTCCCCGCGATGTGGTCGTCACCCTGACCACTGGGGCAGGCGAATTTCAAGGGGCAGACTACGATGCCGACCTGGCAGGCTTTCAGGTGCTGGCTCGTCAGGGGCAATTTAGCGCCATTTTGCGCTCTTCTCTGGAAGCCCAGCAGGTGCGCATCCGGGCGGCAGCATCCGCTTATGAAGCGCAGGGCATTGAGGAAACCGCCAGGCTTGAGCCGCTGCCAGATCTGGAAGCGTTTACGCAGGTAGAGTTTGCCACCAATCTGCGACCGACTCTGGTGTCCGGCTCGGTAGATCTGCGTCTTGGCCCCGGGGGCACCAATCTTTGGGGCAGCTACGCCGATTTTCTCAACCCCGATGACATCGGCGACACGGAGTTTGACCTGGGGGCAGCGCTGTTTGCCACGGGCACCCTGGGCGATTGGCAGTTCACTGGGGCATTAAACACGCGCCGCCCGCTGAACGAAACCTGTGACGGCAATCGACTATTCCGTGCCGATCAGCACTGCGACAACACCTATCCCGTCTATGGCGATAGTTCACAGGTTGATTATCTGACGCCCTCAATTGATAGCTTTTTCATCCGGTTTCAGCGGGATGCGGATGTGCCCGGTGGCGAACCTGACTACTTAATGTGGGGTGACTATCGCACGCCTGAGTTTTCCCGCTCCTCACAGGAATTCACCTCTATCACCCGACAACTGCACGGTTTCAAGGCTAACTACACCCTGGGCAACCTGCAGTTGACGGCCATGTTTGCCAATAACCTACGTCCGTTCCAGCGGGACACCATTGCCCCGGACGGAACCAGCGGCTTCTACTTCCTGTCGCGCCGCGTTATCCTCGCCGGTAGTGAAAACGTCTTTATTGAAACCGAGGAGCTTAACCGGCCTGGGACGGTGATTGAGCGGCGGCAGCTAACTCGGGTCAGCGATTACGAAATTGATTACGATCGCGGCACTCTGCTATTTCGCCAGCCCGTTTATCGCACCCGCATCGATCCGCTGGGCAAAACGCTGGTCAACCGCATCATCGTCACCTATCAGGTAGATGAAGAAGAAGATGGCAACCTGTTTGCCAGCCGGTTCCAATACAACTTCAAAGCCGGGCAGCCCCAGCAGGGCGGCTGGGCCGGATTCACGCTGTTATCTGAAGATCAAGGCGATCAAGACTTTTCCCTCTTCGGGGCAGACTTATTTATTCCCCTCGGTGAAACTGGCTCTTTAGCTGGTGAAGTCGCCCGGTCCAACTTTGATCGCTTTGGTGAGACCGCCGCCGGCAACGCCTACCGCATTGAGGCTCGAGGGCCGCTGTTTACCTCTGCAGTGCAGGGGTTGGCCTATTTGCGCAGTGCCGAATCGGGGTTTGCGAATACGGCCACCACTAGCTTCCGACCGGGGCAAACGCGCTGGGGGGCTGCCGTTAATGCGGCGGTGGGTTCCACCACTCGACTAAATTTTCAGTTTGACCAGGAAATTAACCGCGGCAAAGCGCCCGAAGTGCTGATCGACCCGGTGGCGCTGTTTAATCCGGGGCAGTTTGCCGCACCTGGGGAACGGGTGGACAACACGCTCACCACTTACCGCGCTGGCATCTGGCAGGAAATCGGTTCGGTGGATCTTGGTCTGGACTATGTGAATCGCGATCGCCGCGATCGTTTGGGCGACAACTCCGCCAACTCCCAGCAGTTTGTGCCCCAGCTAGCGATTCCCCTGACTTCCGACCTTAGCTTCCGCGCCCAAAGCGAAATCAATGTCGGCGATGACGACGATGTGGCCTATCCCGATCGCACCACGCTGGCCTTAGACTGGGCCTTACAGCCAGGCGTCACCATGCGCCTATCGCAGCAGTTCGTCAGCAGCAGTGGTGCCGACCCTCGTAATATCACCAGCCTCGACACCCTGGTGGACTACGAACTGGGAGACAACACCTCGCTGCGCAGCCGCTACTCCCTGATTGGTGGCTATGGCGGGCTGATTGGTCAGGCGGCTCTAGGCCTCAATCACCGCATCATCCTGGCGCCAGGACTCCGCGCCACGGTGGGAGTGGAGCACGTGATTAACGACGCCTTTAGCAACACGGGCGCGGGCGAGCAGTTTGAGCAGCCCTTTGCGGTCGGCTTCGGCGGCACCGCCCTCGGCATTTTGGGCGGCACTTCCTACTCTGTCGGGCTGGAATACACCAATAATCCTGACTTTCAGGCGAGTGCGCGGGTCGAGCATCGCGACTCGTCCTCCGGCAGCAATACGGTGTTTACGGCGGCGGCAGCGGGTAAGGTCACCAACGCCCTGACGACTCTGTTCCGCTTCCAGACGGCCAACTTTGCCAACCAGTCCATCACGGGCAGTCTGGGCAACTCCACTGATCTGAAGCTGGGCATGGCCTACCGTAACCCCGTCAGCGATCAGTGGAACGCCCTGATGAGCTACGAATATCGGCGTAATCCCTCAACGAATCCAGACTCGCTGCTGATTGACAGCGACATTGGCTCTTCTGACCACACTTTGTCAATGGAGGCGATTTATTCCCCCAACTGGCAGTGGGAGTTTTACGGCAAATACGCTTTCCGCATTAGCGATGCCACTCTGGCCGATGATTTCGAATTTAACAACTCCATTCATCTGATGCAGTTCCGCACGTCCTACCAGTTTGCCTATCGCTGGGACGTGCTCGGGGAGGTGCGATACATCACCCAGCCAGAGGCCAACTTTAATGAGATCGGCACTTCTATCGAGCTGGGCTATTACCTCACGCCCGATTTGCGCATCGGCGTCGGCTACAGCTTCGGCAGCGTTGACAACAACGGCTTCGGGGGCGGCTTTCGCTCAGCCAGCGGCCCCTATCTGGGCGTGCAGCTCAAAGTCAACGAACTGCTGAATGGGTTTGGCATTCAGCCGGAGGTGGTGCCACCGCAGCAGGAAGAGTCGCTAGTGGATACGGCCGCGACTCCTGAGGAAGAGGACGCCGCCGCTGAAACGAGCGACGTTTCCTTTATCAACCCGGCTTCGACCGCCCATATCGTTGCGTCCCTGGTGGATGCCGCCAACGATTTTGCGGCGGCACACCGCGCGATCGCCCTTGCCCCTGAGACCCCAAGCGATAGAGGTATCTGATGAAAACGCTGTGGACATGTTTGGCCCTCGGAACCGGCCTGAGCCTCTGGGCCGCTGGCGCGATCGCGCAATCCCCGACGGGCTATGACATTACCGTCAACAGTCCCACGGATGGGGCCGTCACCCCCGACGCAGCGCTGACGCTGCGCGAGGCCATTTTGCTTGCCAACGGCACGCTGACGCTGGAGACCCTATCGGCGGCGGAGCAAGCATTGGTCACGTCCGCCAACACCAGCACGATTGGGTTTGACTTGCCCACTGACAATACGGCGATCGCGCTAACCTCAGTTCTGCCGCCGCTGCAGGCCCCGGGGTTGGTCATTGACGGCACCACGCAGTTTGGCTACGGCGAGACTCGCCCCTATCTGCCCGATAGTCCCGTTCCCATCGTGACGCTAACGCCGGCGTCAGAGGCCGAAGTCTTTGTCGGGTTGACGGTCGCGGCCTCTGACGTCACCGTGCGCGGTCTCAACCTCCACGGATTTAAGTCGGCACCGCGTATTGCTACTTTGACGACGCCAGCGGCAGACATTTTGGTGATCAATCGAGCGCTGCCCGCTGATTTGCAACTGGATGCGCCCCAGTTTGAGGGGCTGGACCTGTCGGACAGCGAGCAGGCCGTTGACGGCGT
>JBCCNE010000014.1:0-23221 GCA_039026015.1 Cyanobacteria bacterium P01_C01_bin.70
CACTTTTCCTTCAAATTCTACGAGAACATCTAAGTCACTGCTGTCCTGGGCTTCATCTCGCGCTACAGACCCAAACACCGCCAAAGACTTGACTCCAAAGCCGTCTAAAGCTGAGCGGTGTTGTTGGAGAAGGTCGATAGTAGCTTGACGTTTCATAGTCACCAGTATATTCCTCTCGTTGAGGATGCGATCGCTCCCTCTTCTGCTCGACCAGATTAAACTGTGAGAAAGATTGCTCTATAAGATTCCTATGCTAAAAACCATCGAAGGCATTTATCGAGATGGGCAAATCCAGTTGTCGGCGCTGCCAGAGAACGTGAGTGAACAGGCTCAGGTACTCGTTACCTTCTTGGAACCGGGCAATCTCGACCCAGAGAAATTAAGGCAGCTCATCGATCAACTCCAAACACTGGCTGATATTCAGCAAGGGCTAAATGAGGTCAACGCGGGACAAACCCGCCCAGTGGAAGACTTTGCTCAAGAGATGCAGCGCAAGTATGGCCTTTCGAGTTGAAATTGCGCCCATTGCTGAGCAGCAGATTGAACAGTCCTATCTCTTTTACCGACAGCGCAACCCAGACTTCGCCGATCGCTAGTTTCGCGGTTTGATGAATGCGACCGCAACTCTTCAGGAAAAGGGAGCACGTCATCCGCTAGCGGATGACGTGCTCCCCCCTTTCACTAATCCCCAGCCAAGGGCTGTTAGCGGTCTACAGAACCCATGATGATGTCGATGCTGCCGAGAATGGCCATGATGTCGGCCAGCTTCATGCCCCGTAGTAAATGCGGCAAAATTTGCAGATTATTGAAGTCGGCCGCGCGAATTTTGAAGCGCCAAGGGAAAACGTTGCCGTCGCCCATGATGAAAACGCCTAGTTCACCTTTGCCACTTTCCAGGCGGACATAGTGCTCACCTTCAGGGATCTTGAAAGTCGGCGGAATTTTCTTGCCCGCAAACTGATAGTCAAAATCATTCCACTCTGATTTCGGGCCTTCTGACATGCGCTTGGCTTCCAAGTTTTCATATGGGCCACCCGGGAGCTGCTGGCAAGCCTGACGAATAATTTTGACCGACTCGCGCATCTCCTCAATCCGCACGACATAGCGGGCCATGCAGTCGCCTTCGGTAGCGTACTTAATGTCCCAATCAAGTTCGTCGTAGCACTCGTAGTGGTCAACTTTTCGTAAATCCCACTTCACGCCAGAACCGCGCAGCATGGGTCCAGACAGGCCCCACGCGATCGCATCTTCCCGCGAAATCACCCCAATGCCTTCAATCCGGCGGCGGAAGATGGGGTTATTGGTAATGAGCTTTTCGTACTCATCTATCTTGGGCAAAAAGTAATCACAGAAATCCAAACACTTATCGACCCAGCCATAGGGCAGGTCAGCCGCGACGCCACCAATGCGGAAATAGTTGTTGTTGACCATGCGCTGCCCAGTAGCCGCTTCCCATAGGTCATAAATCAGTTCTCGTTCACGGAAGATATAGAAGAACGGCGTCTGGGCTCCCACGTCGGCCAAAAATGGCCCCAGCCACAGCAAATGATTCGCAATGCGGTTTAGCTCCAGCATAATGACGCGAATGTAGCTGGCGCGCTTGGGCACATCAATGTCGGCAAGCTTTTCTGGCGCATTAACCGTAATTGCTTCGTTGAACATCCCTGCGGCGTAGTCCCAGCGGCTGACATAGGGCACAAACTGGACGTTGGTGCGGCTCTCAGCAATTTTTTCCATGCCGCGGTGCAAATAACCGATTACGGGTTCGCAGTCAACAACATCTTCGCCATCCAGTGTCACAATAAGACGCAGCACCCCATGCATAGAAGGGTGATGGGGCCCCAGGTTAATGACCATGGGTTCGGTTTTGGTTTCAATGCGTGTCATGAATCCGTCTGAGAAGATATCAACGATAAGGGCGATCGCCACAAAAGACATCCCCATAACCGAGTCAGTTTTAATTTCATAACCTGATACTCGGTGAAGATTGCATTTGATTCGCGAGAGTTGCCTTTTATTAATATAGAAGGTCTGACACTGGAATTCCTAAACCTTTTTATACTATTCGCTTGGGCAAGCGATTATGGCTGCCTATGGGGGATGTGAAGGGGTGGGGGTGGGGCTTGCCCAAAAGGCTTTGGCGGCATGGAGGTTAGTATTCCGTGCTATCTAGAACCCAGTACGGAGCGCCAAAAATTTCGATTCACAACCCAGTCCAAAATCCCGATGCAAAATCGCCAACTGGCACGATAGTGAGGTATTCAGAATTTGGAATGACGGAAGAAACGGTAACTTTTCAGCATGTGCCAGTGATGCCTCAGCCCGTGTTGACGGGGTTGAAGGCTGATAGTGCATCAGGCAGTGTGCGGTGGTTTTTAGACGCTACGGTAGGCGGCGGCGGGCACAGTGCCTTGATGTTGCAAAGTGACGAACAGATTCATTTGGCGGCGCTGGATCAAGATGCGATCGCGCTGCAGGCGGCGCGACAGCGACTATTGAAACATAGCGATCGCGTCACTTTTCATCACACTAATTTTGGTGCCTTTGAACCCAACGGCCAGAAATTTGACGGTATTTTGGCAGATATTGGCGTCAGTTCGGCTCAGCTTGATATGCCTGAGCGGGGTTTTAGCTTTCGGCAAACGGCTCCCCTGGACATGCGGATGAATCAGCAACAAGCTGTCACCGCTGCCGATATTGTGAACCATTGGGATGAAACCGCTTTAGCCAACGTGATTTACACATACGGCGAAGAGCGACTGTCACGCCGCATTGCTCGCAAAATTGTGGGGCAGCGTCCTTGGCAAACAACGACTGACTTGGCTGACGCGATCGCTCAATGTGTGCCCCCCAAATACCGCTATGGCCGTATTCACCCAGCGACCCGTACTTTCCAAGCGCTGCGAATTGCCGTCAATGCCGAACTGGATGTGCTAAAAACGTTTCTAGAGCTCGCGCCAGATTGGTTAGTGCCCGGGGGGCGTTTGGTTATTATCAGCTTCCACAGTTTGGAAGATCGCATTGTCAAGCACGCCTTTCGCCAGGATAATCGCCTGCAGATCATTACGAAGAAACCGGTCGTCGCCACTGAGGAGGAAATGCGGGCTAATCCGCGATCTCGCTCAGCCAAATTACGCGTGGCTGAGCGCTGCCTTGATAAATCTTCCGGTTAATCCAGTTTTGAGCTGAATCGTCAAAGCAGCTCGAATCTTTCGGCCCTTGAAGGTGGCACTAATTTACTTGATTAGCAACTTTGATAACGGTGAATCTACTCGCAAAATGGGAAGACTAAGTCACGCCCGATAATGACTGAGCACTTGTTAACATAAGACGCCCCTGCTTTTCATCGATCTTTATTGGGACTCTTTCGATGACCTGGGAAGACGACGGCCGACTCAAACTTATGGTGGTTGACGACGAGCCAGACAATCTGGACTTGTTGTATCGCACCTTTCGGCGTGATTTTAAGGTCTATAAGGCCGAAGATGGCTTTAGGGCGCTAGAGGTGCTGGAGTCAGCTGGAGAAATGGCGGTCATCATTTCTGACCAGCGCATGCCCCGCATGAACGGCACAGAATTTTTGAGCCGCACCGTAGAGCAATTTCCCGATACGATTCGCATTGTGCTCACGGGTTACACCGATGTCGAGGATTTGGTAGAAGCCATCAATTCCGGCAAGGTATTCAAATACATCACCAAGCCCTGGAATCCCCGCGAATTAAAAACCGTGGTCACTCAGGCAGCGGAAACCTTCCGCGTAGTCAAGCAGCGCACCCAAGTTCTGACTCAAGCCCTGGCCCGTGAATCGTTTTACAACGAGGTGATGAGTGCCATTCGCGAATCGCTGGACTATGACAACATGCTCCAGACGATTGTGACGACTCTGGGCAAAACGTTTAATGCTGCCCACGCGGTTTTACACGCTGTGGAAGGAGATGAGCAATACGCCGAACTCGACAAAGCGCGAAGCTTCAATCTGCATCAGCCAGATACTCTGGATGTCCGCTTGGAAAGTCACAGCCTCAGCCTTAGCGAAAATGTGCTGCTGTTGAGCGACCTCAAGGTCGATACGGTTGACCTGGAGCCGCCGTTGACAGCGCTGGCAGTGCCGTTACGCTATCAGCAAACGACGTTGGCGATCGTCACCCTCTATCACATCGCTGAGGATGCTCAATGGATTGAGGCGACGGCACAGCTCCTCAACAGCGTTGCCGAACAAATTGCCCTAGCAATTTCTCAAGCCAAACTCTATCAGCGCATTCAAATCCAAACCCAGCAGATGCGGGCTGAGCTAGAAGTGGCGCGGCAAATTCAAACCAATCTGCTGCGCCAGAGCGTTCCCGAAGTCGAGAATCTCCGTGTGCAGGCCCGCTGTTTACCGGCGAGAGAGGTCGGTGGTGACTTTTACGAAATCTTTTCCCATCCCCAGGGGCACATTTGGCTAGCCGTTGGGGATGTCTCTGGGAAGGGGGTACCAGCGGCGCTGTTTATGGCCAGTGCAATTTCGGTCTTGCGCCGGGAGCTTTCACAGGATCGATCGCCCTCCCCTGACAAGGTCATGCAGAACCTTAACCGCAGTCTTTGGGATGATCTGGTTAACAGCAACTGCTTCATCACGCTGGTGCTGGTCTGCTACGATCCGCGCACTCACAGGCTCTGGTATGCCAATGCGGGACACATTTATCCCCTGGTTTGGTCGCGATCGCGCATTGACGACTTTGCTGCTGAACCGATCTATCTCACAACTCGTGGAGTCCCACTCGGCATTCTGCCTAACTGGCAGGCCAACGCGGGCGAATTGGAACTGTCCCCCGGTCACACGCTACTGCTGACCAGTGATGGGCTAACAGAAGCTACCTTCGCTGCCGACACGGCTGGCGGCAGTGCGACTATGCTCCAGCAGACGGGCCTGTGGAAACTGCTGCAAAAGCAGTCTCATCCCCTCGAATTGGATAAGCTGCTGCAGGTGATTCAGGCGGGCAGTCTCGAGCAAGAAGACGACCAGACAGCACTGTCGCTGGAGGTGGTGGCATGATGCAGACTGAACTGTGCATCCCCAGTGACCTTAAGTTTTTGCCGGTGATTGAAGCGTGGCTGTTGGGCACATTGCGTACTGAGCTAGAAGAATGGCCGGGATGGCCAACGTGGGAAAGTCGCCTTCGTTTAGTCGTTGTGGAAGCATATTCTAATGTGGTGCGCCATGCCCACTGCGACCAGCCTCACATGCCTGTCGTGCTGAAGCTGACATTGCAGCGTGAAGTTCTCTGCTTAGAGGTCTGGGACCGAGGTCTGGGATTTGACCTGAAGACATACTTGCCTCCCGTGCCCGGCCGCCAGCAGGAGGGGGGGTATGGCTGGCTGATTCTCAATCGGCTGATGGATAAGGTGGAATACCAGGTTAATTTACCGGGTGGTAACAACTGCCTCATGCTTCAGGCCAATTTACCCGTTGATCGCTTGACGCCGCCTTTGTCACCACCGCCCGCACATCCTCATCCCTGAGGTGGCAAAATCATCCAGCTGGGGCGGGTAGGATGCCACCATAACAGGCGATATGGCGCCGTTGCGTGGAGCTTGTCATTAACCACGCCCACAACTGGTCGCCCTGAGAAAAGTGCCACCATTCGTTGGGATGTTGTTGAAACCCGGCGGCGCTCATCACCGCTTGGAGCAAACTGCGATCGCGATGCACCTGTTGACTCTTGTCGTCAAGTTTGTTTTGAAAGTGATTGGGGTGCGATCGCGACGAAATTTCGTCAATGGGTGACCCCATGTCGACAGGCTGTCCTGACGCATCCACCAGGGTAATATCGACAGCGGCTCCAGTACTGTGGGGCGGTGGCGTTTTGGGGTCAGGACTCGGCAAGGCCCAAAATTGATACACCGTCTCCATCAGCGTCTGTTTTTCCTTATTAGACATTCCTGCCAGGGACCGTCCCTGCTGCTGGGCCAACTCCTGTGCTGTGTGCTCCACCATAAACTGCTGCACAGTAACGGGACGATAAGCGTCAAAAATCTGAATGCGCCAGTCTCGACGCTGAGCCTGCAGATTTTGCTGGGCTTGCAGTAAGGCAGCGGCGACAGACTTTCTCAGCCAGTAGGGAGAGCGATCTCCATAAGGCGCTCCCAAAGCGACATATGGATGAGGCGTCACCACTGCAAACGCATCCAGTGGCAGCAGCACTAGCGGCTCACCACAGTCTTCAATTGAAATTTCTTGATAGGGTTTCATCTGTAGGGGTTGGCCTGTCAGGTTTTATTTAGTGCCTAATCGGTAAGAATATCCGGCATTTTTATAGATGCGATGGCGATCTCAAAGTTTGTGATCCCGGTGAACTGCTATCAGTATCGGAGTTTAATCAACAAGTGAGCAAAGATAGAGAACTCGATATGCTCTTGACGGTTTCGGTCATTCTGGCCACGGCAGGGCAGAGCATCATCGGTAAAGTGTCGAGATTCTCCGGACGGGTGAGCTGGCACTAGAAGACAGGACTGGTAGATGCACCCTGATTGTCGTACCCTGGGTTTCCTTCAGAGAAACTCAGGGTTTTTTTTGTGGTTCTGAAATGGTAGGAATACTTATTAAACAAAGTGCAAATGGACGAGCAGTCTAAGCGGCTGGGGGCACAACTGCGCCACTGCGGTTGTGAGTCCTAACATCAGCCTGAAGCAGGAGCATAATCATGGCAAAAATACGGGTGGGCGTTTTATTTGGCGGTTGCTCTGGCGAACATGAAGTCTCGATTTGCTCGGCTCAAGCGATTGCCGCAGCCCTAACCGAAGGACAAAATCAGGACAAATATACGGTAGTGCCGATTTACATTACAAAGGCCAGCAGTTGGCGATTTGGCGCTGAGGCGGCGGCGGTGCTGCAGTCGGGGCAACCGCTCGCTCTCACCGGCGAATCGCCAACGGTGAGTTTGTCCGGCGAGACTGCATCCAAGCCATACGGCGGCAAACTGGCCATCAGCGATGGCTCCATGATGGCCAGTTTGCCGGCAGCTACTGACATGGCCAACATTGACATTTGGTTTCCAGTGCTGCACGGTCCAAACGGCGAAGACGGCACCGTTCAAGGCTTGCTGACGCTGATGCAGGCGCCCTTTGTCGGCTCAGGAGTGCTGGGCTCAGCCATGGGTATGGACAAAATTGCCATGAAAACGGCCTTCGCCCAGGCCGGTCTGCCGCAGGTAAAGTATGTGGCTGTTTCCCGGGCTGAGGTGTGGTCAAATCCGTGTGTATTTCCTAAGTTATGCGATCGCATCGAAGATGAACTTGGCTATCCCGCCTTTGTCAAACCTGCAAATCTGGGCTCCTCGGTGGGGATTGCTAAAGTGCTATCGCGCCAGGAACTGGAAGCCGCGCTCGATAGTGCCGCCAGCTATGATCGCCGCCTGATTGTCGAAGCTGGAGTTGCTGCCCGCGAAGTCGAATGTGCGGTGCTAGGCAACGACGTCCCCAAAGCTTCAGTCGTGGGTGAAATTACCTTTGCCAGCGATTTTTATGACTATGAAACCAAATACACTGCAGGGCAGGCTGACTTGACGATTCCAGCCAAGCTGCCCGACGAGATCACTCACCAAATTCAGGACATGGCAGTGCAAGCCTTCCAGGCAGTGGATGCGGCTGGAATCTCACGGGTCGATTTCTTCTATGTGGAAGCGACCGGCGAAATTCTGATCAATGAAATCAATACTCTTCCCGGCTTTACCCAGACCAGCATGTATCCTTTGCTCTGGCAGGCCAGCGGGATAGAGTTTGAAGAACTGGTGGATCGCCTGGTGCAGTTCGGCTTCGAGCGATCGCAAAGATAAAGAATTTGGCATATCACCCTCACACCCATCCATCCCTGACATGACGATTGCGCAGCTGATTGACCAATTTGAGACTTGGGCCCCCCCCCATTGGCAAGAGAAGTGGGACAATTGCGGTTGGCAGATTGAACCAGGAGTTTTGGCGTCGCCTGCGCACGCTTTGGTTTGCCTGACGCCAACGCTCAACGTGATGGCTGAGGCGATCGCCCTGCAACGGTCGGGGACCCCAATTAACCTGATTTTTGCTCATCATCCGCTGATCTTTAGTCCGCTTAAATCGGTGCAGACCGGCTCTCCTATCGGCGATATGGTGCGGCTGAGTTTTGCCCACGGCATTGGGATTTACAGTGCGCACACCAATTTTGATCAGGTTCCCGATGGCACTGCCGATGTGCTGGCGCAACTGTTGCGCTTGCAAAATGCGGAACCGGTGACGCCGACCCAGCCAGGAATTGGCTACGGCCGCGTTGGTGATGTCTCAGGTCTCGTCACGCTGCAGCAAATGCTGGCGGAGATTCAATCACTGCTAGCACCCCCAGACCTGATTTATTCTCCTACGGCCGATTTGCAGCAGCCGATTCAGCGACTGGCTGTCTTGGGCGGCTCAGGCGCCAGCTTTATCGGCGATGTGATAAAAACGGGAGCCCAAGCTTATCTCACGTCAGACTGTAAATTTCATCAGTTTCAAGAGGCCCGCGATCGCGGCTTGATTTTGATTGACGCTGGTCATTACGCCACTGAACGACCGGCCTGCTTGCGCCTCGTCGATAAGCTCATGGCACTCGGGGCAGAAACGGCCCAGCTGAGCGATCGCGACGAAGATTTTCGTCGGTTTTGGCAAGCCGCTGTGCCTTGATCGAGCCCCTTCTCAGGAGCGTTAGCCTCGCCGTCGCCATTGCTTAGGGGTAATAAAAGCTAGGAACCCTGTGGAATTAGCCTTGCCATACCCGCCCCCAGGTCATGAGCTAGAAACGGCAACCCCTGTTGCCGAAGTATTCAGTGAGTAAATGATGACAGCTCCTGAAAGCCCTCTATGAAACACCGGCAAATAGCTCTGAGAATGGCTTAATAGCTGCGTTGTCCTGGGCCACGATTTCGACAATTTTGTTTTTGGCTTGCTCATCTGTGAGTGCCGCCACACAGATATCTGCCACCTTTAAGCGAGGGATGTTGCCCTCAAACAACGTATCTGCCGGAGCCATAATCAGCGGGCGCTCGTCAGTATCGTCGCTTTTCAAGCCGCCGGGACGAACGATGGTGTAAGGGACACCACTTTTGACCAGATACCCCTCAGCCTGCTTTTTCCAATAAAGCACCAGCCAAAATAGATTTAGCGGGTGGAAAAAGCGAGAGACACACAGCGATGACACCAGCACGAAATGGTCGATATTTTGCGTCTTAGCGATATCGATAAGGTTCTTGGTACCTTCGTAATCCACCTGATAAGGACCCGTGGGATCAAAGCTGGGCCGCGCTCCCGTCGCGCACAGTAGAACAGTACAATCTGCGATCGCTGCCTTTACACTGTCCGGCTGCAGCACATCACCAATCACAAACTCGACCGTATTGGGCAAGATTTCTTGGGCCCTTTGGCGATCGCGCACCAGCACTTTAACCGGTATGCCCTGAGCGACCAACACGCGCACAATGCGCCTCCCGGTTTCGCCTGTAGCCCCTACTACCAGAGCTTTCATGGTTTTTTTCCCTTTTACAACACACAACTATGGATTGATTTAGGTCAATCTTTTTAATAGGAAAGAACCCGCTTTCATTTCTTCAAACCGTAGTGATGGCTTCAAACTGAGGCCCTATTCTCTCCCTAAGCTAACCCTACTCCAGTAAGCTTGCGGAGAAAAGCATTAGATGATTTCCGGAACAGATCTTATGCTCAGTGTATTTTCGCCTGATGGAATAGAATTAGGCAGGTTAGGCTGCATGTAGCTCATAAGGCCTGAAAATTTTGATGAAGGAAGGAAACTCTTCGTTCGTCAGCTAAAATAGCCGTTAGACTAAACCAAAGTTTTAACTAGCTATTGATTTGTGCCGCTGGGCATTTGCCATTCAAAGTTGGATAGCGAAGCGCATCTATGCAAACACCTTTTACCAATCGCCGAGCTAGTAACTTGCCGGATCAGGTTCTCGAGTCTGTCTCTCATATCGTTGATCAGGTTGACGGTGGACAGGACAGCCACACTGCCGAAACGGAACGCAGCACGTCTGTTCTCTTCCATGGAGACTATGCGGGCTGCATGGAGATGGCGGCCGCTCGAAAAACGGTCGCTGGTTATTTAGATGACCATCAAGCCTGGTTTTTGCGATGTGCACATCCCATGACTGCAACGCCCCTTGGCACCAATGGTTATGACCTGACAGTGGGCCATTTTGGTGCCTTGGGATATGATGTCGAACCTAAAATCGGCTTGCACCTATTGCCTCAAGATCATGGAGTTTATCGCATCGAGACGATTGAGATTCCTGGTTACGAGGCTCCTGGGTATGAGGTCGACTTTAAAGCGGCGCTAAAGCTCAATGAAACGACTAGTGATTCTGGGCAGGTGTTGACTCAGGTTGACTGGGAACTGGATCTTAAAGTTTGGGTGAGTTTTCCCCGTTTTATTCAGGCCTGGCCTAAGCGCATCATTCATAAGACGGGGGAGCATTTGCTTAGCCAGATTGTTCGTCAAGTCTCCAAGCGGCTGACTCATAGAGTTCAGCAAGATTTTCACGAAACCTTAGACTTGCCCTATCCAGAGAGCTATCGCAAGCGAAGTCATCATTTCTTTGACCGCTTTGCTAAGGGGAAAGACGAGTCTGAGTAAAAATACATTGAAAATTGGTTTTTGAAAGGCTGACTAGCACATGCTAGTCAGCCTTTTGTGCTTGTGGGACTGTTTTCTGACTGCAGTCACACACCTGCTTGTGGCAAATTTAGACGTGAAGGATGCATTGCTCTTTCCTTGCCGAGCTTGTCCACTAACGCTACAGTTGCCTGTGCTTTTCTAGAAGGAAGGATGCTTCTCCTAAATCTGACCACAAGCCGCTTACACTAGGACATAATTCGACTATCGGTACGTTCCCACAGACATTCCTAGCTGAATCGGTGTGTTTTTGAATCCGGTGGGTATTCTGATAGCGAGCTTAAAGATACGTCCGGCTAATCATCGCTGGCTATCGAGCACGACACCACGAAATGGAGAGTTCAAGAATGGTTGCTGCTCAATCACGAAAAGCAAACAAAGCGAAGATGTTGGTCGTTGATGATGAACCAGACAATCTCGATCTGCTGTACCGAACCTTTCGCAGAGATTTCAATGTCTTGCGGGCAGAAAGTGGACATCAGGCTCTAGAGATTTTGTCAGAACAGGGCGAAGTTGCGGTCATCATCTCAGACCAGCGCATGCCCGAAATGAAGGGGACAGAATTTCTCAGTAAGACTGTTCCAGAGTTTCCGGATACCGTCCGCATTATTCTGACTGGTTTCACTGACGTAGAAGACTTAGTGGACGCTATTAAT
The DNA here is from genome assembly GCA_039026015.1 of Cyanobacteria bacterium P01_C01_bin.70. Taxonomy (GTDB): domain Bacteria; phylum Cyanobacteriota; class Cyanobacteriia; order Phormidesmidales; family Phormidesmidaceae; genus Halomicronema. The sequence continues at coordinate 11,329 of JBCCNE010000014.1, forward strand.
GCCGGACAGGTCTATCGCTACATTACCAAGCCGTGGAATCCGGATGAGTTAAAGCTGGTGGTTGACCAGGCGGCTAGCACTTACGATTTGCTTAAACAGCGGGGAGAAGCTGTCGATCTGCTGCAAAATCAGCAGTGGCTCGTCATGGAAATGGCCAGCATTGCCCAGTCCGAAGAGGACATTAAAGCGGCGCTGCCCGCGATCGCAACTGTTCTGCAAAAGGTGACAGGAGCGGATGGAGCGGCCGTACATCTGATTGAAAATGATGATCTGGGCAATGATGTAGGAACAGTCGGCATGCTCTCAACTGAATTGATTAAAAAGGATTCGCTGGTGGCCGATGCGATCGCGGCTAAAGCCTTTAAGTCCGTCGCTGATAGTAAGCGGGTAAGCGATGCTGACGCCAAAGCTGCTTACGAATCGGCGGGGATCGGTGCCCATGGGGTGGCGCCTGTGCTCTTTCGCGGTGCTGTGATTGCAGTTGTGTCGGTCCAGTGGCAAACGCCTCGCGAATTCAATCAGGCTAACCAAGACTTCGTCACTATGGCCGCGCAGCAGGTAGCACTGACGCTGGCTTGCCTGTAGAGCCGTACAGCATTGCTTGCCTGGTAAGGTGCATTAACTCACCTGAGAACCGGCCGACGAATTTAAGCTGTAAGTCCTGCGGCGGCGGCATTTCGATGAGAGCAGTTCCATCTAGAGTGACTCCGCGATCGCCGCAATGGCAATCAGGCACATTACCAGTATCATCGCTCTGGCTAAAACTTGTTCCAGAATAGCGATCGCTACCTTGGTGACCAAGCTGATGTCTAGCGCCACTGAGGCTACATAGGCGATTGTGCAGCCTGCCAGACTCAGCAGAAAGTATTTCAGGGCTTTGGCGACTAGCGTCATCAGCCAACTGCGGGGTCGCTGCTGTCTCATGATGATGACCTCCGCTGGGGCAGGGGCTTAACCAGAAGCGTTAGCCCTTCTCGACCAATGACTTCGACTGGGTTGCCGGGCTGCAAGACGCCAAGGGAATTGGTGGGGAAGCGGCGGGCCGGCCAGTAGGTGGCGCGGAAGTAGACCCGTCCAGAATCGGGAGGGGCGATCGCTTGCTGCACAATGCCTCGTCCTTGATAGGGAAACAGATCGGTGTTTGGGAAGACTTCTGAAAGGCTCATGGTGAGTGTTTTGCTTCTTTGAACCGGATAGGCATACTTTGCCGGAGCCTTTGTGCCGATGCCAGGAAAGTTGAGCGGGTTAAAGAAAAGTTGGTCGAAACTTTAGGCTAGTTGGCGACAAAGTTGATGAAGAGCCGGGGCGGTGGCTATTTCAAAGGTTAGGCAGTCGCTGGAAAAATTGAATATTATCGAGGCAAGTTTCCCAAACTTTCCTCTAAGTTGCAGATTTCTGAGTCGTCATTTGCCCCCCAACGTTATGAGCAATCGTCAGCGCGGCGTAGTCTTAACCGATCGCGGTCAGGAAAGGTTGGAGACTGCGATCGCACCAACAAGAGCAACTAAGAAATTAGGTGAGCGCTTTGGCTATGAAGGGGAGCAAGGTTGAAGTCTCGAAAGCACTTGTTACGATTAGAGCGGTAATGCCCAAGAAAATCAGAGACCTCAAGAAAAAGCTACGAAAGCGAGGATTTGATTGCATCCGTGTTCGCGGCAGTCATGAGCGTTGGGTTCATCCCGAGCTTCCCGAAATGCCCATAACCCTTGCCGGAAAAGATAGTCAAGATGCGAAGCCGTACCTTGAGAAACTAGTCGAGACAGCATTACGAAAACTAGAGGAAATGGAGCAAGGTCAATGAAGTCAATAAAATATCGGATCAATATTGCTTGGTCAGATGAGGATAATTGCTATCTTGTGGAACTGCCTGAGTTCTCTACAGAAATTCAGCGCTACTTTACCCACGGAGAGACCTATGAAGAAGCCCTCCAAAATGCTCAAGAAGTTCTGGAATTGTTAATTGAAAGTTACCAAGCCGAAGGTCGACCCTTACCGCAACCGCAAACGCTACAAGCGGCTTAAACCATAGCTACTTTCCTGAGTCGTCATCTGCCCAACGTTATGAGCAATCGTCAACGCGGCGTAGTCTTAACCGATCGCGGTCAGGAGCGGTTGGAGACTGCGATCGCCACCGCCCAAGACCAGGAAAAGTACGGCAAGCGCTTTACCCAGGCAGAGCTTTCAGAACGGACTGACCTGAGTATTCGAACCATCAAGAAGATCCGCGATCGCACTGCACCGACGGATACAGCATCGGTGCAGACCCTGTTTGTGGCTTTTGGTTTAGGGCTAAAAGCGTCTGACTATGGGCACCCCGAACTGCCCCCAACGCGAGGGAACAGCCAGCCGGTGCCGCAATCAGAGTCCTCAACGGCCAAAATCGACTGGGGCGAGAAACCAGATACGGCGATTTTCTTTGGTCGCACAGAGGAGTTGGCAACGCTAAGCCGATGGGTGTTAGCAGAGCAGTGCCGACTGGTGACGCTGCTGGGCATGGGCGGCATTGGCAAAACCTCCCTGGCGGCAAAGCTGGCGGATCAGATTTATGAGCAGTTTGACTACGTCATCTGGCGCAGCCTGCGGGAAGCGCCGCCCCTGGATGAGATTTTGGTGCGGCTGATTCAGTTTCTCTCGGATCAGCAGGAAACGGAAATCAATTTGCCGACGCGCCTGGGCGAACGCCTTATTCGCCTGCTGCACTATTTGCGAGAGCACCGCTGCCTGCTGGTTCTGGACAACCTGGAGGCGATTTTGCAGGCAGAATCAACGGGGCAGTTCCGCGACGGCTATGAGGGCTATGGGGAACTGATTCATCGCATTGGGGAAGCGGAGCATCGTAGCTGTCTTTTATTGACCAGTCGAGAATGCCCTCGTGCACTAGCGCCGATGGCGGGCGATCGCCTGCCGGTGCGTCTCTGGTCGGTCACGGGGATTGACGCTGCTGCGGGACAGGAAATCCTGAAAGCAAAGGGACTGGACTTAGCTGCCGCTGATCCTCAAGGCCAAGAACTGATTGATCGCTACAGTGGCAACCCTCAAGCCTTGCATCTAGTGGCGACGGCGATTCAGCGAGAGTTTTTGGGCGATGTCGATGACTTTCTGGCAGAAGAAGGCGCAGCAGTGGAGGATGTGCGCACTCTGCTTGATCAGCATTTGACTCGCCTCGCCCCATTAGAACGCTCTATCTTGTTCTGGCTGGCGATTAACCGCGAACCGGTGGGGTTAGATGAGCTAATGGAAGACCTGCTGCCGCCCGTGACGAAGCGGGAAGTGCGGAGTGCATTGAGGGGGTTGAGCGATCGTTACCTGATCGAAACAGTGGGCAAACAGTTCACCCTGCAAAACGTGATTATGGAGTTTGCCACTGACCGATTTGTGGAACGGGTCATTCAAGAGCTAAACACTCAACAGTTTGACCTGTTTCACACCCACGCTCTGATAAAAGCCACCGCACAAGACTATGTTAGGGAAACTCAAGTGCGTCTGATTTTGAATCCGATTACAACTTGCTTGAACAATTTAATTCAGCTGGTTAATGAATCCCTAGAGACTATTCGTCAGTATTCAGCGTGGACTAAGGGTTATATTGCTGGCAATCTCTTAAACCTACTGTGTCAGTCGCGACTAGATATCCGAGCGTTTGATTTCTCCCGCCTGACTCTTAGACAAACTTATTTACGTCGCATAAAACTTTATGACTTCAACCTGGCCGATAGCCTGTGGATTCAGCCGTCTATCTTGCATTCATTTGGGGTAATTAAAGTGGTTGCCTACAGCCCTGATGGACAGAAATTAGCTAGTGGCAGTGGCGATGGGAGCATTCGGTTGTGGCAAGTCAGTACCGGTGAGTGCCGTCAAATTTTGACGGAGCATATCAGTTGGGTCGGATCAGTTGACTTTAGTCCAGACGGCCAATGGTTGGCTAGTGGCGGTGGGGATGCAACCATCCGAATATGGGATGTTAGCACAGGTAAATGTTCTCAAACTTTGACCGGTCATACCAACCGGATCCTCTCAATTGTCCATAGCCCAGATGGTCAGTGGTTAGCCAGTAGTGGATACGACATGACTATTCGGTTGTGGCAAGTCAGTACCGGTGAATGCTGCCGAATTTTGACGGGCCATACTAGCCGAGTTATGTCGGTTGCTTTTAGTCCAAATGGTCAGTTGTTAGCCAGCAGTGGTAATGATGCGACTATCCGGCTGTGGCAAGTCAGTACCGGTGAATGCTGCCGAATTTTGACGGGCCATACCAGTCGGACTATATCGGTTATTTTTAGTCCAAATGGTCAGTTGTTAGCCAGCAGTGGTAATGATGCGACTATCCGGCTGTGGCAAGTCAGCACTGGTGAATGCTGCCAAATTTTGACGGGCCATACTAATCGGGTCAAATCAATTTTCATTAGTCCAGATGGTCAATGGTTAGCTAGTGGCAGCGATGATGCGACCGTCCGATTATGGCAGGTCAGTACCGGTAAATGCCGCCGAACTTTGGCCGGCCATACTAACTTGGTCAACTCAGTTGTTTTCAGCCCTGATAGTCGATGGTTGGCCAGTGGCAGCGATGATGCGACCATCCGGCTATGGCAGGTTAGCACCGGTAAATGCCGCCGAACTTTGACCGGTCATGCCAATTGGATCAGCTCAGTTATTTTCAGTCCCGATGGTCAATGGTTGGCCAATGGCAATGGTGATGCAACCATCAGGCTATGGCAGGTCAGCACCGGTAAATGCTATCGAACTTTGACCGGTCATACCAACTGGGTCAGCTCAGTTGTTTTCAGCCCCGATGGTCAATGGTTAGCTAGCAGTAGCGATGATGCAACCATTCGACTATGGCAAATCAGCACCGGTAAATGCCGCCGGATTTTGACAGAGAACAGCTGGGTGGGCTCAGTTGTTTTTAGTCCCGATGGCCAATGGCTAGCTAGTAGAAGCGATGATACAACCATTCGGTTATGGCAAATCAGCTCCGATAAATGCCGCCGGATTTTGACCGGACATACCAACCGAGTAGGTTCGATTGACTTCAGTCCAGACGGGCAATGGTTGGTCAGTGGTGGCTATGATGCGACCATTCGGCTGTGGCAGGTCAGCACTGGTGAATGCCACCTAATTTTGACAGGGCATACTAATCGAGTAGGTTCAATTACTTTCAGCCCAGACGGGCAGTGGTTGGCTAGTAGCAGCGATGACACGACCATCCGACTGTGGCAGGTTAGCACCGGTAAATGCTGCCGGATTTTGAAGGGGCACACTAACCGGATTAGAACAGTTGCTTTTAGTCCAGACGGGCAATGGTTGGCTAGTAGCAGCGATGACACGACCATCCGGCTATGGCAGGTTAGCACCGGTAAATGCTGCCGGATTTTGAAGGGGCACACTAACCGGATTAGAACAGTTGCTTTTAGTCCAGACGGACGATTTTTAGTCAGTGGTAGTGGTGATACAACTATTCGGCTTTGGCAGGTGATTACGGGTGAATGCTGCAGAATATTGCAAGTTCCTCGTCCTTATGAGGGCACCGACATTACTGGGGTACAGGGGCTGACGGAAGCGCAGCGGGCGTCGATGCGGGCGTTGGGGGCGATTGATCACTCCTCCAATAGCTCAGCAGCAGGTGATGTTGGCTCTCTCGATTCTGTCTGAGATTCGGCAGTTTTGCGATCTCCGGGCAGGCATGCTTTCTGTTAGCGATCGCCACACCAATCAACAGTTCACCATTGACGTTCAACACCATAGCGGTCAAAGACATCATCGGTGCTGATAATGGGAATTTTCTCCACTAACGCTTGGGCACACAAAAGTCGGTCGAAAGGATCGCGATGATGAAACGGCAAAGTTGAAACCATGGCTGCATGGGAAACTGCGATCGACAATATGTCAAAGCTGTTTACGGTTAGCTGATGTTCCATCCAGCTTTGGAACGTCTTAGGGATTTGATACTTGCCAAGACTAACTTTAATCGCAACTTCTCAATAAGAAGCTGGGCTAATCAAAATATCGTGAGTGGGATTTTGGATTAACTGCGACGCAGCTTGGCTCAGTTTGGGTGAATCCAATACAAACCAGAGAAAAGCATGGGTGTCCAGCAATAATCTCATGGCATATAGTCGGCAAAGTCTTGCAGGTGCTCGTCATCCTCTTCCAGGATAGTGAGCGAACCGATCGCACTGCCTGGCTTTCGTGCTTGGCGGATGGTTTCAGGTTCGGCCATGAGCCGACCAATCACCTGCTCTCCCACAACAATTTGCACCCCTTCACCCGGATTCAGATTTTCTAACAGCTCTAGCAAATGTTGCTGCACCTGCTGTACGGTCACTTGGTTCATGACATTCCTCACAAAATCGCGTTTACAAAATGTCTTTAGCAGTGAGTTTCAAGTCTGAAAACGTGAGTGATTCGACTTCACTTTCGCCAGGGTAGACTGCGGCTTCGTACCAGCCTTCCAACAGCGTGCAGACCGTGACTTGCTCCTTCAGCAGGTCGCAAATCCAATATTCCGGAATATCCAACACGCTATACTCCGCTCGCTTGGCTCGATAATCCGTGCTCTTAGTCGATGCGCTGACGACTTCCACCACCAGCAGCGGTGGCGGCTCATTTAGGCGAATCAACGCTTCCCTTTCCTGCAATGCTTCCCACTGCGTCAATGTCAGCACCGTCACATCGGTCATCCGCACGGTATCCCAAGCCTCTCCCCGCGGTGATTGCAGGCCCACCGTTCCTGCCAGCGCAATCCACGGCTGTTGCAGACGCTCAATCTCATTATCAAACAGCCGCTCTAACCGCTTGATGATGGCTCCGTGGCGTCCAGTTCCCAAACTCATCGGCACCAGTTCCCCATTCACCAACTCGTAGCGGGTATCGCTGCCGTCGTCATAGGTGAGATAGTCTTCTAATGTGAGGCGTTGGGTCGCGATCGCCATAAGACATCAATAGCCACAGTCCTTCAATTTTAGAAGAGAATTGGGTGGGCATGGCCGAGCTGCTGATTTGCAGAGGAGCCGCCCAATCGTCATACATCCCTCCGGATAAACTCTTTTTGGCAGGACTGCAAGCGCTAGCAGAGCATGAACAGCCTTATCCGGGAAGGTTTGAACAGCCTCGTAGCGAAGTCTTGCTGGGTGCGAGTGAGGGCGATCACAACGAGTTGCTAGACGCCGATCTAAAAATTAATGCTTCTTGGGATACTGATATCGTTCTCTGGGGCGCGACGAGTGAAAATGTATCCGGACTGCTGACTGAAGCGGAGCCCTACGAAAATCTTGCTAATTCAGGCGATCGCATGATGCCAAGAAAGCATCTGAAATCCATCCTGCTGATGAGCTTTATCCTATCCCCTATTCAGAACGCGCTCAGTCATCCATCCTTAATTGGCCCTTCACCTATCTCACCGGCTTCACTTGTCTCACTAGCCCGCTCACCGATCCACTCCCAGATCCTGCTGAGTACCCATCCACCGCATGTGAACGCTCAGTATTTTTCATGAATGCCCTTTAAAGATTTCATAAACTCGCATCAGTTCTAAATCAAAGCGCGACGGGCAAACACTACCGTATGCAAGGGATATAAAAAATGCTGTTGCAGTCTACAGCCAAGGTATCTAAAGCGTTTGTGCGCTCAAACTTAGTAGTGAAGGTGACCTGAGCCATTGATTTAGATCAATGAGCAGACGGTCCCTCTCCGTATTTGTACGTCCATACCGGTTGTTGGGGAACCCTATGTAAAGCTGCGATGTCGATTAGACAGAAACCTGGGCAATAATCCTGTTCTTGAGGCTGATGTGGAACGCCGCTGTCATCAATGGCAAGCTGCCCTCACTCCTATCGCTCAGTTCACCAAATGTTCCAGCAGTTGGATAATGGAAAGCGCCATCAAAGCTTAGCCCGAGCCAACCAAATAACTATGTTGATTAAATAGTGTGCTATCTGGAGTGATGATATGAATATTTCTTTTATGATGCGGCGATCGCGCCTCCCCGTTGCCAGCTTGGTCATCTCTCAGCTGCTCCTGGGCGCTGTTAGCCCTGTCCTGGCCCAGTCCCGCCCCGATAGCCAAACCGCAGAAGAGCCTACGCTGGAAGAGTTTGCGCCATTAGAGCAGACCCCATCTAACGGCAATCGCTTCACCAACAATCGCCGCGATCTGGGTCCCAGCCCCGCTGACAATATTCCGGTCTATCTGCTGGGGCCAGGAGACGATGTTCGGTTCGACGTCTTCAACGTTCCGGAACTCACTAACGACGAAAGCGGCAACCGCCTAGTCACGGACAATATTTATCGCGTGCTTGCCGACGGCACTATTAGCCTGCCGTGGATTGGCAGCGTCTACGTTACCGGTCTTTCTTTGGAACAAGCCGCCGCCGCCGTGTCGCGAGAATATCAGGCTTTTATCTTCGATCCGGTGGTTACGCTGTCGCTGTCGGCGCCTCGCCCCATCCGCATTGCCGTTGCCGGGCAGGTGGATCGTCCAGGTGCTTATACGACTCGTCAAGAGGGCACCGACTCCACCGAAGTGTCTGTGGCTGAGCTGCGTACAGTCGCTCAGGCCATTCAAAATGCTGGTGGTATTACCCAGCTAGCTGATATTCGCAATATTGAACTGATCCGGCCCCAGCCCGACGGCACCGAAGAGATCATTCCGATTGATTTTTATGAGTTACTGGTCGCAGGCGATCAGTCGCAAAATGCCCTGCTGCGGGATGGCGATACGGTGTTTGTGCCCCAAGCCGTCGCCTTGACCCCAGAAGAAGCCAGAACCCTAGCGACCGCCAGCTTTGCCCAAGAGTTTATTTTGGTGGATGTGGTTGGCGAGGTTGATTTGCCTGGTCGCCTTGAGATTGAGCCTAACTCTACTCTCAACCAGGCCATCATCGCTGCTGGCGGCTTTGCTGATGCTCGCGCCCGCACGGGACAAGTCACCTTAATTCGAGTCAACCCTAACGGCACGATTGAAAATCGCGATATAACCGTTGACCTGGCGGCGGATGTTGAAGCTGAAAATAATCCTGCCCTCAGGGAAAACGACATTGTGATTGTGTCGCGTTCCGGCGTAGCCCGAGCCGCTGACTTCCTCGACCTGATTGGCATCGCTGCCGACGGCCTCCTCAGCCCAGTGCGAGGCATTTTGGATATCATCGACTTCTTCGATGATTTGGGCGATGACGACGATGACTAAGTCGCCCGCGTCTTGACCCGGCAAGGTGACTCACAGCATTCCCCTGCCGGGTGGAATCCCTCTGCCTGAGCACGCTGGCTGCAGGCTGTTTTCGGCGTCTTACTAGGGGCTATCACCATTTAGCAATTAAGTCCTTATTTGGAAAGCGATTCAGCCCCTAGCAGTTTTTGCAGAGCGGGCGCAATTATACTGATGCCGCCAGCCTTCTGGCTTTAATTGATGACGCGCCCTAGCGTCAGAAGCGCTGTCAACCCGTGTGAACCCTTTTCCTAATCGGCGATTGTATAGCCGTCGCCAGTTCCGTGAGGACAAGACGGCGAGCCATCTGGGCAGGCGCTAAATATTCGGAGGCTGCTTGGTGCACTAGCCTAGATGGCTAAAGCTATACATACAACCGACACTTCAAGAAGACAGCAGCGGAGAAATTCTCGATCTGCCCCATTGATTTAGAAAATGGATATGAGCAACCGGGCCGGTCATGTTGCCAATAACCAGACTTTAGCCCACACGGCAGCATGGGAACGCCCTTGAGAATGTGAGGTTGAACCGCCGCGATCGCGTCTCCTCTCTGCAAAGCTAGGGTCATCAAGGGGCGAAGTAATCTCCTTTCTCTGGTTAATCAGCGCCACTTCGTTGGTCTTCGCTCCCCTAATAGCCCCAATGATTTGCTAAGGGGCAAGCCACTTTTAATGAGAATTTTTGCAAGAAAGAGCGCCATGGCATCCTAAACTTGTTCTAGTGTCAGGATGGGCAAACATTTGCAGGTGAATGCGCCTGGGCCCGATTCTCAATAAATCTTGCTGCAGCAGCAGACGAATTTATATTGCTAGAGCCTAAGATTTTATGTCTCAATTGAGTCTGTCTGCCTCTACCACCTCCGATCGCGACCCCACTGTCTTGATTGAGAGCGATCGCACCATTGCCACCCTAAGCTTGAGCCTGGATGACCCGCCGCCATCGGCGGCGATTACAGTTGCGATAGATAGCCCCAACCTCTCAGAATTTGAGGTCAAGCAGATTCAGGTTGAGGGGGGCGAACTGGCTTTGCCCGAACCGGTTCAAGCGCAGCTAGCGACTTTATTAGCGGGCAAAATTACAGAGACAGTGCCAGGTGCGGCGATCGCCGTCAGTTCACCGTTAGGTAATTGGTCTGAGACAGCCGGCCTTGCCGATATCGCTGGGAATATTCCGGTAGCGGCGGGCGATCGCTTTGAGGTGGGCAGCATCACTAAGCCTTTCACCGCTGCCACTCTGCTCAAGCTGGTCGAAGCGGGCACGCTGGCCCTTGAAGATACCCTGACGGACTGGCTGCCCGCATCGGTGACGGCGAATGTGGCTAACGCCGAGAATATTACCCTGCGGCAGCTGCTAAACCATACCAGCGGCGTTGCCGAATATGACTTTATTCTGATACAGCAGGGACTAGCCAATCCCCTCATCTTTTTGCAGGACTGGCAGCCCGAAGACATCGTCGCCCTGATTGGTGACTCGGGGCCCGTGTTTGCGCCGGGGACAGGCTGGCAATACGCCAACACCAACTTTATTTTGGCGGGCATGGTGATCGAAGCGGCTACCGGCAATGAGCTAGCTGCCGAAATGCAGACCCAAATTATTGAGCCGCTGGGGCTAGAAAATACCTTTTTCTCGACGACCAAAGAGACAATTCCAGGTGGCTACATCAGCGGCTATCTTGACTTCGATCAGAATGGCGTTTTGGATGATGTTTCCATTGCCAATTTGTCTTGGGCCTGGGCGGCGGGGGCGATGGTCTCCAACACCGAAGACTTGACGAGCTTTGCTCAGGCTCTCTATGCTGGGGGCCTGCTCTCGGAAGCGATGCAGGCAGAAATGTTTACCCTGGTGGACACCGGGCGCGGCTACGACTATGGCTTGGGCATGATGAGCTTTGAGACGCCCGACTTGGGTCGCCTGGTCGGTCATCGAGGGGGCAGTCTGGGCTTCAATTCCAATCTGTGGTATTCCCCGGAAGATGACTTTACCTACGTTGAGCTGCTGAACGGGCGCACCGATGAAACGCTGGTGGTCAATACTATTCCGTCTTTTCGCAGCGGCCCGATTCCTGCCGTTGGCGACCTGAGCGGCTATGACGAATTAGCGGTGACCCTGACTGAGGCGATGGCACAGGTCAGCCTGCCGGTAGCCGACGACGGTGAGGTCGAAGGGGCAGAGACCGTCACATTCACAATTCAACCCGGTGCCGACTACACCGTGAATCCTGCTGCCCAGACTAGTACGTTAACCATTCTTGATTCAGAGGAAACCACCCCCATGCAACTGCCTGATCGCGTTATTGCCGCCCTAGAGAATGCCCTGGATGATAACCTGCCGCCAGAAGTGCCGGGGGCTGCGGTGGCCATTTTGACCCCGGAAGGCGACTGGTTTGGCGCCAGCGGCGTCTCTGACCTGGCAGACAATACGCCGCTGGCGCCGGGCGATCGCTTTGAGGCCGGCAGCATTACCAAAACCTTTGTGGCTACGACGATTTTGCAGCTAGTGGAAGAAGGGCTGCTGACGCTTGAGGACGCCCTCACGGACTGGCTCGACCCAACATTGACGGCTTTGGTGCCTAACGCCAGCGATATTACTATTGAGCAAATTCTTAACCACACCAGCGGCATTACCGACTATTTGGATGTTCTAACGGCCCAGGCTGGGACAAATCCCACCGTCTTTTTGCAGGAGTGGGAAGCGG
>JBCCNE010000015.1:0-22818 GCA_039026015.1 Cyanobacteria bacterium P01_C01_bin.70
ACCTCTATGCCGGCAAAGCGCTCATCCTCTGTCAAGATAGCCCTGCCGGGAATCCCCACCAATACATCTTCATCGAGATTGTGAATGATGTCAGAGGTCAGAGAAGTGAGCGTCACTACCGCCTCAACTGAGCCCTCTGGCTGGTCTGGGGCCGCCGTCTCGGTAGGCGCAACTTCGGAATTGGTCGCTTCTGGGGCGATACTGTCTGTCGAGCAAGCGGCGATCGCCCCCACCAAAATCAATCCCAAACTCTTGACTAACCAATCGGTTTTCATCGCCATCTCCTTTAGTAATTCGTAGGTATCGGGCTGAGCTGTCTAAAATTAGGAATGAATAAATTCTCTTTCCTCGTAGAGAAAATCTTAACAACGTGCCCAGCGCCTAGACTGATACCGTCGAAGGCGTAGGCGACGCCGAAGCTGATGCTGCTAGCGGACAAATTTGAGGCCCCACCGGAGTTTCGATAATAGCTACCTGAATCGCAAAAACTTCAGCCAGAATCTTTGGCGTTAGCATCGTCAAAGGAGTGCCAACCGCCCAAAGCTTTCCCTGCCGCAGCAGCGCCAGGCGATCGCTGTATCGAGCCGCCAGATTGATGTCGTGCAGCACTGTGATAATTGAGAGTTGTCGCTCCTGATTGAGGCGTTTCAGCAGTTCCAGCAGCTGCAGTTGATAATGCAGATCTAAAAAAGTCGTCGGTTCATCGAGTAGCAGCACCTTAGGAGCTTGGGCTAGGGCCAGCGCCAAAAAGGCTCGCTGCCGCTCACCGCCGGAGAGTGCTGTGACTGGGCGGTCGCGATAATGTTCAATCTCTGTCCAGTGGAGGGCTTTTTCTACCTGCTCGCGGCCGGTCGCATCCAGTTCCCACTGCCACCAAGGCTGATGGGGCGATCGCCCGAGGCTCACTAACTGATAAACCGTCAAGCCTTCGGGCAGAATTTGCTGTTGCGGCAGCAGGGCCAGTCGTTTAGCCGCCGCGGTGGGAGAAAGCTGATGAATGTCCCGGCCATCTAGTAGCACAGTTCCGGCCTGGGGTCTGAGGATGCGACTCATCAGCCGGAGCAGCGTCGACTTGCCAGAGCCGTTGGCACCTAATAAGCTCAGCCATTCGCCATGGGCCAACGCCAGGTCAATCGCGGCAACGATGGCGCGATCGCTATAGCCTCCGGTCAGATGTTGCACCTCCAACGGCATAGCTAGGGACCTCCCAAGACGCGGCGACGATATAGCAGCCAAATAAATACGGGCGCTCCCAAGACGGCAGTGACGCCACCAACAGGCAACTCCACGGGGCCCAGGCGAGCCAGCAAGTCAGCTCCGGCTAGCACAAACGCCCCACCCAAAGCGGAAAAGGGCAGCACCAAACGATAGTCAGTGCCTACCAATAGCCGAACGCCGTGGGGCACGATCAGCCCGACAAAGCCGACGAGTCCGGCAATGCTGACAGCTCCTGCCGCCAGCAACGTAGCCACAGCCCCGATGAGACAGCGCGATCGCAATAGTGATGTGCCTAACCCTGTTGCCAGATCGTCCCCCAAACAAAGTACATTGACCTGCCGCGCCAGCAGGCACCCGACAATCACAGCGACCAACACGCCAGGACCTGCGATCGCCACTTCCGCCCAACCGCGGCCGTTGAGACTGCCAATGAGCCAGTTCAGGGCGGCTTGAACCTGACCGTCAGGAGAATTCAGCAGCAGCAAGGACTGAATCGCGCCAAAAAAAGAGCTAAATGCCACGCCCCCCAGAATCAAGCGCTCAATGGAGAGCGTTGTGCCTGTGCGCGCCAGCGTATACACCAGCAGCGTCGTCAGCACCGCTCCGAGCCAAGCTCCAAACGGCACCCAAACTTGTAGCAGATTCAGACCGACCATCAGCACCACCATTAGCCCGGCTCCGGCAGAGATGCCTAGCAAAAAAGGGCTAGCCAAGCCGTTCCGCAGCATCCCTTGCAAAAGCGCCCCTGAGAGCCCCAATGCGGCCCCAACGATCAACGCTGCCAGCACACGGGGCAGCCGCAAATCCCAAAAAATCGTCTGATTAATGTCGCTGCCCTGTCGCAGTGCTGCCGCCACAAGCTCCCCGCTGGTCAGGGCGACAGATCCCTTCGTGAGGGATAGAAAGACCATGCCTAGCAAGCCTAGCAACAGCAGGCCGGCAGCCCATATGACCCGCTGGCGGGGGCGAGAGTGCAGCTGAGGAATCTGGGGCGATCGCGTCGTGGTGGTCATAACGGCTAAATCAGAGCAGCGTGCCCCCATATTAAATAAGCTTAAGACTCAAAGCTTTCCAGCACCCACAAAGAATCAGCAGAAGCCCTTCAATAAATGACACTAAGGCTTATTGAAACTTAATGTCAAGTAGACTGTGAGTAGCCAAACAAGCACCTGGTCTTAATGAGCCAAAAAATTCACATAGAGCTGGATAGACAGGGGATAGGGGCTTTGAGGGCATCTTAGTTTTGTCTGTGTAGCGTCTCGCTTACAAGCAAGGCGATCGCCCTAAAAGCATGAATCAATTTTCCAGTATGAGATGCTGCTCCTCAGGGCTTGCCTCTGCACCTGGAGCTTTAAGCTGCGGAAATCAGGCCCCATGGTCTGAGGTGATCTTTAACTGATTGGGATACTTAAATAACTCGAAGATTTGCCGCATAATGTGCCGAAAACGCGCCTGATATTCTGGACTGGGCTGATACAACCCCATGAAAGTATCAGTCGCAGTAGAAAACGTCCATTGTGGTTCGGTGCAATCGTAGGCGCTGGCTTCAATGTGAGAGAGTGCACAGGTCGGCTGCAAAAGCCCCTCAAAAAATCGAACCTGTAGCAGAATACAGCGACATTCCATCCCGACATGACGTTTAGGGAAGTAGAAGCTGAGATCAATGGAATGTGGGTCGAGCTGCCGATGAGTCTCGGTGCTTGTAAGCCAGGGACTCAAATCGACTCGGACATCGACAAAAGCGGCCCGAATCAGGACGGCAAGATGGGCAACTTTGCTTGTCAACTCCAGCGTGATCGCACAGTTGGCTGCATTCATAAGCTCGCTTGGCACCAAAAGCAACAATTTAGATTCATTCTCAGCAAAAAATCTGCTTGCAAAATAATTCCACGGCGTTTCACGCCCTGATTATGCACAGTCATTTAACAATGTTGAAGCTGAAACGCTTTCAAAACCTGACTTAAAGGAGCAGACAGAGAAAAAATGAGACGTTCAGAGAAAAGAAAACTGTTGAATTAGAGAAGCAACTTACTGAAAATAAATTGTATTTGACATAGCTCCTTAATGAGAGTATATATCAATAAGCTAGGAAATTACCAAGTGATCCTATTATTTAGGAGGAAGCTACGCGCTATGTGAGTTGATTGAGGCCTTTATAAATCGGGGGTTTCAAATAGCCTACAGGTCGGGGATTGGGACAGTTTGGACGAATCCACGTCGTTTCGGCGAGCAGCTCACACAGGTTGTAGGCTGGAAATTACTAAGCGATTCGATCTTTAGGAGGTTGATATGAGCTCATATGCTCAGGAATTGCGAGCAACAGCTCGGGCCATGGTTGCGAAGGGTAAAGGTATCCTAGCTATGGACGAAAGCAATGGCACTTGCAACAAGCGGTTTCAAAAGCTGGGCATTCCTGCAACAGAGGAATACCGTCAGGCTTACCGAGAACTGATCTTGACGACAAAGGGGCTATCTGATTACATTAGTGGCCCCATTCTTTATGACGAAACGATTCGTCAATCCTCCAAGGAGGGCGTTCCTTTTTTGCGAGTCATTGCAGATGCTGGCATGATTCCGGGCATCAAAGTAGATACTGGAGCCAAGGATTTTTCTGAGCATCCTAATGAGAAGGTGACAGAAGGGCTGGATGGCTTGCGTGAGCGTATCGCTGAATACTATCAGATGGGTGCCCGGTTTGCGAAGTGGCGAGCGGTTATCACCATTGGCGATGGCATCCCTAGCCAGGGCTGCATCGTTGCAAATGCTCACGCTTTGGCCCGGTATGCCTCCCTTTGCCAAGAAGGCGGACTCGTTCCCATTGTTGAGCCAGAAGTTCTTATCGATGGCGACCACACTTTGGAGCGCTGTTGGAACGTGACCGATGCGACTCTCCATGAAGTGTTTAATCAGCTTCACATCTTAGGAGTTGCTTACGACCAGATGATCTTGAAGCCCAGCATGGTAATTCCTGGCAAGGCCTCTGGTCAACAGGCCAGCGTTGAAGCAGTTGCTGAAGCCACCATTAGCTGCTTGTTGAAGAATGTTCCGGCGAGTGTTGCCGGAATTGCCTTCCTGTCTGGTGGGCAGTCAATGGAGCAGTCTTCGGCTCATCTTAATGCCATGAATGCTAGCTTTAGCGATCAGTGTCCTTGGCCAGTCACTTTCTCCTATGCTCGTGCTATTCAACAACCCGCTCTTGATCACTGGGCCGGTGACACCAGCCGAGTGGCCGAAGCGCAGCAGCGCTTGTTGAGAAGAGCCCAGTGTAACAGTGCCGCTAGCATGGGCGAGTACTCTCAAGAGATGGAAAAAGAAGTGGCGATCGCATAGGCCAGCCAATATTCTCTTTATCAGAGATATCTTTTCAGTGCAGGATACTCCCAGAACTTAGAGCCTTCTGGGAGTTTTTTTATTTTTTCGATCTTGCAGTTAAGCGTTATCTTGCCTGCCTGGGCTCGACGTCCTCTATCGGGGGAGGCATAAAGTCAAAGGCTCTAGAATGAGAGACTTAAAGTCCTCTGAGCATGCCAAAAAGGGGCCAAGGCAGGATAATTTACGATCAGTACAAGGTCTCAGTTTTTTCGTCGCCCCATCTCGCTATTCACTTAAAGCACTATATTAGAGAACTTAACTTCTGAATTCATGTGCGCTGGCTAATCTGAAGCCTCAGAACAAGGGCATTCTGCTGGAATTTAAAGTGTGATATTGCTTGGAGCACTCTTCGGGTAAATCCAAGAGATTTTTGAGAAAGACGTTATCTGGAGAAATTGCCGTGTAGGTCGAGTAAATTAAAGAGAGAACAAGTCCTTTCTGAAGGAAATAACTGACGGGGCTAAAATTTCGATGAGAGTATTGAATCTCGTTTTTCAGCCCCAACCTAAGGCGGCAATATCTGTCTCTAGAGAGTGTCCGAGGCGAGCTTAAAAAGCTAAATATTCTACTTTCAGAGCTTTACAGACTAGTCTCTTGGTGCTTTTTCAACTTAAGCTGCTATATCTCGAAAAGGCTATTAAGAAGTAAAGATGCCACCTTAAAGCAATTTAGTGGCCATTCCTTTAATATTGATCAATATATCTGCCCTTGGAGGTCTTCTGGGATTTCTGACATGCAGTACTTTCAAGTGATTTGCCAAAAATCATACATAGTCTCCTGGAAGTATTTAACTGCAAGAATTTTCCCGCATTTTATTTCGCAAGATAGTTCTCATCAGAGCGAAGATGCAGTATATTAAATAGAGCTATTGAGAAAAACAATCAGTAATAATGGCTATTTTCTGGATAGATATGTCTTGCTCATGAATTTCATGAGGAATTCAGGCTTTAATGTTTGACAGAATCGCCATAGCCGCTATTAAGGGTAATTTTCTCATGATCGATCTGCGGGGCCGACCTCCTAATCGATCTAAAGGTGCTCACGGCGATGGGCAGTTTCCTGTGATGTTCGGGCATCAACACTTTGTTTGTCGGTTTGACATTCTATCCTGAGCAATAGGTCTCAATGGCTTTCACTAACATTTGAAGAGTAAACATCATGGCAAAAGTTGGATTGTTCTACGGTTCCACCACCGGTAAAACTGCTGATGCAGCCGAGCAAATACAGGGTGCTTTAGGCGGTGATAGCGTTGTTGATTTATTTGATATCAGCGAAAAGAGCGTAGAGGATTTAGCAGAGTACGAATATATCATCATTGGTTGTCCTACCTGGAATATTGGCGAGATCCAAGATGATTGGGACGCCGTTATTGAAGAGTTGGATGATGTTGACTTCAGTGGCAAGACTGTTGCTTACTTCGGTACTGGCGATCAGATTGGTTATGCCGATAACTTCCAGGATGCCATGGGCCTGCTGGAAGAGAAAATCGCGGGTCTAGGCGGAAAGACCGTTGGTTACTGGTCTGCTGAGGGGTATGAGCATTCTGATTCCAAGGCTATTCGTGATGGTAAATTCTGCGGCTTGGCATTGGACGATGACAATCAGTCTGAGAAAACTGAAGAGCGCATTCAGACTTGGTGCGGTGAGCTCAAGACTGCTTTCGGCATCTAATGTCTGCCCATAGTTCTTGTTCTTTTCGGTTTTTAAGCTTGTCTAAGCGCTTTCCAACCGTCTAATTTTTAGCTGGCGTTCAGCTTTGACTAACTGGCTGAAGCGCCAGCATTCATGCTGAATTAGAGCATGGTTTTCAGTCGCAATTTCGGCACAATATTGACACTTGCATGTACTCAGTGATTGTTTGATTGCGTGCAGTCGTTGAGGCCGATAATCTTTAGATGCTAGATCGAGGGCTTGTTGGCAAAGCTGCTGTTGTTCTCAGAAAAAATTAGTGTTTACGATCGCACCCCTGTTTTGAGTCAGGTGGTGCGATTTCTATTGAGTGATTGCCTCGGCCCAAGCGATTTATCTTATACAAATCTTAATCGGCAAGAAAAATCGCACTTCATAGCTTGATCTTCCATAATCGACCCATCATGGGATTATAATCTGTCGTCGTTGTTTGCCTGCGAGATTGACATTGCCACTGTCGCTTTGAAAATATTGCCGACTTGGTGTACTTCATCGGGCATGGAAATGCTGCGTAGCAGCTTTTGCAACACCAGGCGCGCCCAGATAACGTCCCGCTGGTGAGGATAAATGCGGGGCTGATTGTTTATTCGAAACACATAGTCGAGTCCGTATTTTTGCCCGCTAAATAGCGTATCTCGGTTGGGTACGTGTAAGTGCCCATGCCCGACGGGTCATTGTTTTAGAAAAGGGACTGTAGTTCAGTGAATCGATTGACTTTAAATCCTGTTTAGCGAGTTCAACATATTTACTAATAAATACAGACATTATTTTCCCTGCTTGCTCTTTCATGTAACGTCAAATATCTTTTCTTCGTATAGAATCCTCCACCATATTTCCAAAGCTTATCCAGGAGTTTGGCTAATCTAGTTGACCGACTTTACGGTGTTGGGGCTAGCCTTAGCAAGAGGAGGCGGTAAACAGCAGCTCTATTGACTACAGGAAAGTGATGACCTTTGCCTAAGCTTCGCTGACAAACTACGTTGAAAATGCCGATAAGCGGGAGCATGAGCGATCGCGGCAACAAGATATCCGCTGGCGAATTTTACTTAAGCGCTTGACGGATTGACAAACTGCTTGGGTCGCCAATGTACGGAATTCCCTACGCAAAAAGTTTGAAATTTATACAGTTTCAGACTATAAAACTGCTATCACTGCGAGGCGATCGCAAAACCCTAGTCGCTCTGTACAGAAAAGTTACTTTTTGGACTGAGCGGCAAGACAATACTTATCCTATAAGACGTTATTCTGGGGGATAAATTCCCGTATAAATATGAGCACAGACATCAATTCTGAGACCGGAGTAGCAGAAGTGCCTGAAACGCCAAACACTTCTGCCCATACCGAAGCTTCTAGCGACGGGGAGATGAACCAGCAGGTGCAGCAAATTTTGGATAAAGTCTCTGGGCTGCTGGCCAATCTGCCTGACTACGTCACTGATTTCTTTAAGGAATATAAGCGGCCTCTTGTAACCGTAGGGTTAATTTTGGCGGCGTTTATTTCAGTCAAGCTGCTGCTGGCCATTCTCAATGCCATTAACGAAGTGCCGCTGTTGGCCCCAGCGTTTGAATTAGTGGGTTTAGGCTATAGCGCTTGGTTTGTCTATCGATTCTTGCTGAAAGACGTCAATCGCCAAGAACTGACTGAAAACATCACGGCCCTGAAAGATCAAGTGATTGGCAAACACTGATTGGCCCACACTGGTGTAAGTGCAGATGCCTGTTCTATTGGGATAACGCTTCTGAATTGTGGATTCTGAGAGCGACGGCTGTCCTGTGCTTTAAATTCTGAGATAGCCCCTCCTAGCAGTTAGCTAAGAGAGGTTTTTGTGTTCTTTGAGAGCTATCGCGGCTGCTTTTAACGGCGGCAGCAGCGATAGCGGCACCTGCTGGCCATTAAGAGAGACACCCGCCTTACTTTTTCGGTCAGAAGGGCCATGGTAATCACTGCCTCCGGTCATCAATAGGCCATAGCGTTTACACATTTCCTCTAGCCTGCGCCTATCGCTGGGGCTGTGGTGAGGATGATAAATCTCGATCCCCATTAGTCCAGCCTCGATCAACTCTGGCAGCACCGCCTCTACACTGCCACCGCGAAACAGATAAGGATGGGCCCACACTGGCACTGCACCGCAGGATAGTAGCAGCTTGATGCCCTCTGCCACCGTAAATTTGTCGTACTGCACGTAAGCTGGACCATCATCGCCGAGCCAGCGGGTAAACGCCTCTTGAGTATGAGTTACATATCCGGCCTGCACTAGGGCTCTGGCAATATGAGGGCGACCAGGGGCCATGTCTCCAGGCAGCTCAGGTAGCTCAATTGGATAGCCGAGTTCAGCCAGTTTGTTAGCCATCGCCTGAGCCCGCCGCCGCCGTCCTTGAATCCGCTCCTGCAGCGGACCTTCGAGCTGGTGGCGATTGGGATAATAGCCTAGGATATGCAGAGATCGCCCGCAATGCACGGTGCTGAGTTCCAGACCGGGAACAATTTCCAGCTGTTCACCAGCCGCCGCGATCGCCCGCTCCCAGCCCGCCAGGGTGTCATGGTCGGTGATGGCCATGGCTTTAACGCCTGCCGAAATTGCCGCCTGCACCAATTCTTCCGGGCTGAGCGTACCGTCTGAGCAAGTCGTATGGCAGTGCAGTTCCAGCATTATGAAGGCACTCCTAGTTGGTCAAAAACACTTGACACAGTTGCTTTGGCCTTATTGTCAAGCACCAGCCAGTCCACATTATTGGCTTCTTGGTCAATAATCGTCATGTCAATAGTCACAGGACCATTGGTCACCGGATATTCCTGAAAACAGACGACATAACATAGCTGCCAGACATCCACTACACAAGTCTGTTCAGCCTTCGTCAAATGTAGTTCGTAGCCTGGAAATGGTTGGGGTAGCTGCATCAGTTCTGTGCGAATGTCATCGGCAGTTTCTGGAGTTGCCCCTTTCAGCTGACCCTGTAGTTCTTTGAAACGCTGCAGCGTTGATTCGGGAGTGCCTTCAGGCCAGATTTGCGTCTCCTGATAAGAGCCTTGCCAGTCTGAGGTCTCTAGCTGCTTGCGAATATTGTCGATAACGCGAATCAAAGCGGGCTGCATGAGCTGATCGGCCAATTGCCGCGCCTGAGGAGACTCAAATTCCAACATGGTGCCAACCAGTATTCTCCATCTGAATTGCCGCAGCGAGCCAGGACTCTCGTGAGCGATCGCTCAAACCCGCTCATTTCAGCTTACCGACAAAAAATCCGGCGGGCTGACTTTCTCAAGATTGATTAGGAATTGCCCTGAAAATAACCCTGTGGCGCGGCAATCAATGACTAAGGTCAAGCCGTCTGCTAAGTCAGGTCAACTTCACCTCTTTCTCTGGAGCGCATTATCGGCGTGGCGACCTTAGCTCAAAGTCCGGCATTCCCCGCCGTTAGAACATTCATTGAGATGATCTGCCCTGCAACATTGCCGCCGCATAGCGATCACCAGCCTAGTGCTAGTCCTCTCTCCCTGGCGCTATGCCTCTAGAGAGAGCAATAGCTTACGCAATAGGTTCGCCAAGGCCTCAAACTCGACGGCATCGAGATCTTTCAGCAGGCGATCCATATTTTTGATGTGGGCTTCGACGGCCATTTCAATGAGGTCAAAGCCTTTGTCCGTGAGCTGAATCAGCGTGCTGCGGCGATCGCAAGGATCGGGCTGTCGCTGCACGAGTCCGCTTTTTTCTAAGCGATCGAGTCGGTGCGTCATTGTGCCCGACGACACCATCATGGAGTTAAACAGGGCCGTTGGCGACAGCTGATAAGGTGGCCCAGAGCGACGCAAGGTTGCCAACACATCAAATTCGCCAGGGCGCAAGTCAAACTCGGCAAATGTGGCCTGAAGCGCCCGTTCAAAATGTTTTGCCAGCCTAGCAAAGCGGCCAATGATGCCCATTGCGGAGGCATCCAAGTCGGGTCGTTCTTGCTGCCACTGCATCAAAATCTTATCTACTGGATCAGAAACCATTGCATCAACTTCACTGTGCAGGCGTTTCACCATCTTATCGACGTCGCGAGCCAGGAATTCTTGGCACCAACAATCTTGACATCAAGATAAATATTACTATTATCTTGACATAGAGTTTCTTGATATCGAGATAAATATGAGGATATTGAAATTACCTCCCTCAACCGGACGGTCTTCTCGCGTCTCCGATGTGCTGCTAACGGCGATCGCGCCTCTGTCCTGGGGCACCACTTATATCGTTACGACAGAATTTTTGCCGCCTGGACATCCGCTCTTGGTGGCGGCGCTGCGATCGTTGCCCGTTGGTCTGTTGCTTATGCTCGGGGGGCGGCGGCTGCCTCAAGGCCACTGGTGGTGGCGCACGCTGATTTTAGGTGGCCTGAATATTGGCGTTTTTCAGGCGCTGCTATTTGTCGCGGCTTATCGTTTGCCAGGTGGGGTGGCCGCTACGGCAGGCGCTATCCAACCATTGCTGGTGGCATTTTTTGCCTGGGCAATATTGAGTAAAAAACCGCGCTGGCTTGCCATCGCCGCCGCTCTCACCGGCTTCATGGGGATTGGGATACTGGTGCTGGCTCCCGAGGCTTATCTCGATGTGATCGGCATGGCTGCAGCCCTGTCGGGGGCGGCAGCCATGGGCTTGGGCACCGTGCTCACTAAACGCTGGCAGCCGCCAGTGCCGCTTATGGTCTTCACCGCTTGGCAGTTAACCGTGGGAGGATTGCTGCTGCTGCCTGTTGCCCTCATCGTCGAAGGGCCATTCACAGAGCTGTCGCAGACAAACATACGAGCGCTGGCCTATCTTGGCGTGATTGGCACCGGCTTGGCCTATGCTCTATGGTTTCGCGGCATCGATCGATTAAGCGCGGCAGCGGTCTCTTATCTGGGATTGCTGAGTCCAGTCGTAGCGACTCTGCTGGGCTTCGTGTTTCTGCAAGAAACGCTGTCGCTGATTCAGTTGGGGGGAGCGGTGATTGTATTGGTCAGCATTCTAGTCGGTCAGCAAGTCAGCCAGTCGGCGGAGCCATCTTCTTGAGCAAGTTCTGGGCGAGCAATTCGCTGGCACACTCCAAAGCCAATCTGACGTTTGCGTTGCTGTTGCTTACTGCCAATTTTCGCGTCGCAAGAGCGGATTCACTAATTCGTTGAGCCCCTCTCCCACCAGCGACAGCCCCGTGACCATTAAGGTCAGAGCCAGCCCTGGAAACAGGGCCGTCCACCAAATGCCTGTCGGTAGTGCATCCAATGCCTGACGAATATCAGCTCCCCATTCAGGGGTTTGCTCTGGCAGTCCCAGTCCCAAAAAGCCTAGCCCGCCCAAAATCAAAATAGCATCGGCGGCATTGAGCGTGAATAACACCGGAATACTTTGCACGACATTCAAAAATAGGTAGCGGCTCAGCACGGTCCAGGTAGAAGCGCCCATCGCCTGTGCTGCCTCAATAAACAGTTCCGTCTTAACGCTCACGGTATGATTGCGCACTACGCGATAGTACTGCGGAATATAAGCAATGCTGAGGGCGATCGCGGCATTAATTACGCCGCGACCCACGACAAACGCCAGCGTTACTGACAGCAGCAGTCCTGGCAGCGTATAGATCGTATCCATAAAGAAGAGCAGGCCGCGATCGAGCTTGCCGCCCAAATAGCCGCTCATCATGCCCAGCGGCACTCCGATAAAGACGCTCATGACCGTCGCCAACAGCACCACTTGCCAGGCCGCGCGGGTGCCGAACAGCATGCGGGAAAGGACATCGTACCCCTGTCGCGTCGTCCCTAGCCAGTGCTCGGGTGAAGGCGGCTGGTGCACCGGATTTTGTAGCGCTGCTGTGGGATCCTGCAGGATGCCCCAAGACTGCAGCAGCGGACACAGCAGGGCAATTAATACGAGCGCGCCGGTGATGGCAATGCCCATCACCATAAACAGCACGGAAATATTGGCACTTTGGCCTTTCGGTTTGAGCAGTCGCAGCCAAGCAAAGGGAGTTTTGGCGTTAGCAGGCGTCATGAAATTGAAAAACCGCGATCGATTTGCCCATTATTGCAGAGCGGGGAGGAAGTGAGAGGGTGGGTAAGGTCGGTGGCGGGGTAAGGACGAGGCATTCTGTGAAAACCTCTGCTCTCTGAGGCTACAACCCTAAGGACTGCGTCGAGACTCATGGATGCTTAGACAGAGCTGATTAGGGTTTGCCAAGGCGATTTGGCAAGCTGCTAATCTGCAGGCCGCGTTTCTGAAACTAGCGAGATGCAAAAAGGCAAAATTGCTGAGATTTTTGCCAGCCCTCAGTGGTACGACAGTATCTACGGTCGGCGGATTGCCAACTCAAAACGCTTCCACTTTGGATCGCCTGCATCATAAAAAATAGCGTGATTTTGCACAGATATTTCTTCACTCGAAATTGAGTCATGGTTCAGGCCACCGATCCCAAAACCTACACTGCTCAAGAGTATCTGGAGCTAGAGGTCAACTCGCCAGAACGCCATGAGTACGTCAATAGAGAAATTAGGCTGATGACAGGCGGCCCACCGGATCACAATACAATTGCGGGAAATCTGCTCACGGCATTGAAACTGGCCTTGCGGGGAAAGCCATATCGAGTGTTTGTGACTGACCAGCGGCTGTGGATTCCGGCTTTTGAGCAGTATACGTATCCCGATGTGATGGCGGTTGAAAAGCCTCTGGTGTTACAAGAAGGCCGCACTGACACAGTGATGAATCCCTATTTTATCGCTGAGGTGTTGTCCTCTTCGACGGCAAACTATGACCGCAGAGGCAAGTTTGCAGCTTATCGTACTCTCCCAACGTTTCGAGAATATTTGCTGGTTGATCAGTATGCAGTGCATGTGGAGCACTACATTCGGACTGCGCCCCATCAATGGCTGCTGTCAGAATATAACTCGCTAGAAGTGACCCTTTCCTTCGAGGCCTTTGAGAATCAAGTCAAAATTGCGGAGCTGTATCAGGACGTTGAGTTTGTCGAGCAAAGTTAAGTCTCAGACTGCATTCAACTCGCGTTGCGAGGAAACTCAATGTAGTGGGCGGTTTCATCGGCAACGGCTTTGCCGAAGAGGAATTCTACGACTGAGAAGGCCATGTCAATGCCCGCAGCGACGCCTGCCGAGGTAAAGATGCCGTCGTGAACGACTCGGAGATCGCGCTCCACTGTAATCGACTGATCTATCCCGGCTAAAGAATCGTGGGCTCCCCAATGGGTCGTGGCTCGCTTATGGGCCAGCATCCCTAGTTTCGCCAGTACCAATGCCCCGGTACAGACCGACGTCACCTGTTGAGCATTGGCACTAACGGACTGAATCCAGTCTAGAGTCGTCGCATCTTGCAGCAGTGGGCGAGTACCAAAGCCGCCGGGCACCACCAGCAGGTCAATTTTGGGCGCGGCGGCAAAGTCATAGTCGGGAGTGACTTGCAGGCCGCCCACCGCTTTAAGGGGGTCAGCAGTTTTGGCGACAGTAAAGACGCGAAAGGGGGCACTGTCATCATTGCGGCGGGACTCGACGCCCGGCGTTAAGCGCGTGCGTGAGAAGACCTCATACGGTCCGGCAAAGTCCAGGACTTCGACTTCCGGGAAGATCAAAATACCAACATTTAGGACAGCTTGGGGCATAGGTGATGCTCAAGGAAGATTACTGCAAAAATTTTAAGCGATCGCTTTGTTTAGGGAATTGCTAAACCACCCAGCACCAGAATCATCACCAGTATCAGCGGCGGTTTGCCAAAATTAGGGGCACGGTATTAGCTGGGATACACTAGGGGCTGTCATCATTTAACGCTCGAATCCTTATGCTGAAAGCACTTCAGCCCCTAGCGGGTTTTGCAGAGCCGGGCGCGGTAATGCCTATGCAGCAAGCATTCTGGATTTAATTGATGACGCGACCTAAGTCCCCATTGCCAAACCATGAATTTGCCCACTTGGATTACCCTGTCGCGCCTGCTGGGAGCGCCGCTGCTACTGTTGCTGCTGCGGGAGGCCACGCCCCAGCGAGCCTGGTGGGCCGTTGGTATTTTTCTGCTGGCGGCGAGCACGGACTGGGTGGATGGTTATCTTGCCCGTCGCCTCAATCAGGTGACGGAGCTGGGCAAGTTTCTCGATCCTTTGGTGGATAAACTGCTGGTCTTGGCGCCGCTATTAGCGCTGATTGAGCTAGGCAAAGTTCCCGCTTGGGGCGTGTTTTTAGTTTTGGTGCGGGAATTAACAATCACCGGTTGGCGGGTCAGCCCCACATTTCAACGTCAGTCTGTACCAGGGGCCAACCTTTGGGGCAAATCGAAAACGGTGGTGCAAATTGTTGCAGTTGCCTGCCTGTTAGCCCCGCTACCAACCCTGAGTGCCAAAATCGGTCTCGCCTTGTTTTGGGCCGCCGTGATTTTGACTTGGGTTTCTGGACTCACCTATGTTTGGCCGCAACCACCCAATTCATCAGAACCTCAGTAAGGAGCATGTAGAGGGTTTGGCCGAGAAGTTGGATCGGGCATGGCAAGGCTTCTCCCACAAAGTTTCAAGCATTTAGTTGAGGATGTGCCCTAAGAATCATCAGGACTTGCCGGCAGTTTAGCAATGGTTGTTACCAAGTCGTGCCCCGGTATCTGTTAACTGATTATTTATAGTTTGCCCCAACAGTTGGGGGAGCATTTCAGCCGATCAGACTCACCATGCGCATAGAGCAGCTCGAAGCATTTTTATTCGTTTCAGAAACTGGAAGCTTTCAACAGGCTGCCAAAAAGTGTGGTGTCACGCAGTCAACTATTAGCCGTCAGATTCAAGCCTTAGAAGCAGAGCTAGATGCGCCGTTACTGCATCGAGGAGCCCAGATTAAGCTGACCGTGGCGGGCGAGGCTTTGCTCCCGAAGGCCCGCCGCATGTGTCAAGACTGGCAGCAGGCCACCCGCGATATTGCCGACTTGATGGCGGGTAGGCAGCCCGAGCTGTGCATCGCCGCCATCCAATCCGTCTGTTCTCACCTGCTGCCGCCGGTGCTGCAGCAGTTTTGCCAAGACTATCCTCACGTGCAGTTACGGGTGACAGCGCTGGGCAGCGATCGCTCTCTCAAGGTCCTGCGTGACGGCTTGGTCGATGTGGCGATCGTCATGGATAACGAGCGCCTCACCACCAGCCCGGAGATGAATGTGCAGCCACTCTACGAAGAACCCGTGGAAGTGTTGATGGCCGCTAATCATCCGCTCACAAATTTTGAGCGCGTTCCCTGGGCTGAGTTAGCGCAGTATCCGCAGGTGGTGTTTAAGGACGGCTATGGCATGCAGCGCTTAGTGCATGCCCAATTTGCCCGCAGCGGCGGCGAACTGCAGGCCGCCCTCGAACTAAACACGCTGGATGCGTTTCGCGGAGTGGTGCGCCAGGGCAACCTTACTGCCCTATTGCCTCAAGCAGCTCTTAGCGAGAGTCGCAATGATCCGACCTTGGCCATTCGCCCAACCGAAAACCCGAACCTTACCCGCAAGGTGGTGCTGGTTACTACTGGCGATCGCCTCTTAATCCCAATTATTCGAACTTTCTGTCAATTGGTTTTGGAGCGCGGGGCAATCTTGCTGCCCCAGTCCCCTATTCCTGAACTTATTTCGGCGGAACAGCCATAACTGCCATGAGCAACGTTTTTCGAGACCTTTTGAAGAAGGTTGGTAGCGGCCAGCACACCTCTGAAAACCTGAGTCGTCAAGAAGCCTGTCACGCAGCGCAGCTAATGCTGACTGGCGAAGCAACGCCAGCGCAAATCGGCGCTTTTATGATTGCCCACCGCATCAAGCGACCGCAGGCGCAAGAGCTGGCCGGTTTTTTAGACGCCTACGCCGAACTGGGTCCAGTTTTGCAACCCGTCAAAGCTGACTATCCAGCAGTGATTTTTGGCCTCCCTTATGATGGCCGCTCACGGACGGCTCCAGTGCAGCCGCTGGTTGCTCTCATGCTGGCGGCGGCAGGCTGTCCGGTAGTGCTACATGGAGGCAACCGCATGCCCACCAAATACGGCATTCCCCTGATTGATATCTGGCGGGCCATCGGGGTCGAGTGGTCAGGGTTGTCTCTTACTGCCGTGCAGGCCGTTCTGGAGGAAACTAAGCTGGGCTATCTGCACCTGCCAGATCATTTTCCCACCGCCCACTCTTTGGTGCCCTATCGTGAGCAGATCGGAAAGCGCCCCATCCAAGCCACTTTAGAGCTGATGTGGTGCCCCTATGCGGGCGACTGCCAGGTCATTATCGGCTACGTTCATCCCCCGACTGAAGGGTTGGCACGAGGCGCACTCGGCGAGCTCGGCGTTCCTAACTTTATGTCCGTTAAAGGATTGGAAGGCAGCTCCGATTTGCCCCGTGCCCGCGCCGCCATCATTGGCGTCTTCACCCCTAATGGCGAAGAGCGTCTGATACTGCATGCTCGCGACTACGACTTTGGGACCCCTAGAGAAACCTCCCTCGAATCGGAGGACACCTATCTGGCGGATCTGCAAGGGGCTTTAGCCGGCAAATCCACCCGCCTCGACGCACCGGTAATCTGGAGCGGCGGCTTTTATCTCTGGCGCAGCGGCATTGCCAGCAGCCTAGCCGACGGCATTGACCAAGCCCGCGAGTTTTTAGGCGGTGATCGCCTCAGCAAGCAAGTTGCCCTCTTGAAGGATGCGATCGCCCAGCAGCGGTGATGGGTGGCTGGGGATAAGGAGGGTAGCCGGTTCTGCCAACAACTCCGCCATCCTCACACCTGCCCGACCAGGCGAATCACCGTAATCTCTGGTGGACAAAACAGCCGACCGGGAAAGTAACTGCCGAGTCCGCGATTGACATAGAGCTGATTTTGCCCGAGCGTGTGCAATCCTGCAGCCCATTCCCAATGGTGCAGCACGCGATCGCAGTCCTTGCGCAAAAAGGGAATGAACGGTCTTGCCCAGTTGGGAATCACCGCTCCCCACGCTTGCAAAATGCCTGGAACGGCACCCCAGCCAGGAATCGTGACCTGTCCGCCGTGAGTATGTCCTGAAAGCACTAGGTCAGCTCGAAAAGGTTTGAGCGCCACCAAACTATCGGGATTATGGGAGAGCACAATTCGCGGTGTGCGGGCATCCAACTGGGCAAACACTGGGGCCGGACGAAATTCCTTAGAGTAGAAATCCGCTAGTCCGACCAGCGGCAGCTCTGGGCCAAAGGGATAGGCAATTTCATTCCACAGAGTAGGAATGCCATTGGCCACTAAGGCTTGCCGAATGACGGTGCGAGTCTGATAGTAGCGGTTATATCGGTTGTCGTGGTTGCCCAAAATGGCGTATACGCCGCATCGACTCTGGAGCTGCTGAAGATAAGGAATGAGGGCGTGAATTTCGTGGGCCTGGTTGGTCACAAAGTCTCCGGTGAGCACCACCAAATCCGGATCGATCGCATTGCACTGAGCGATCGCCTCAGACAGTATTTTGGGAGACAAACTGCGACCGTCAAAATGAAAGTCTGACAGTTGCACTAAAGTGATATCTGCTAGATGGGCGGGCAAATCGGCGATCGCCACCGTAATCTGCTCTGTCGTCAGCGGCTCGGTTAAAAAAGGGCGCAGCAAGGGACCAGTGTTTTGAGGAACAAATCGATTATCGCCAAAGGCTTTCGCGATCGCCAAAGGCCAAGTCTGCTAATGGAGCTGAGACTGCAGCGGTCATCGTCTGAGATTCAGTATAGGCATAGCCGAATCAATGCGTTTAGCAATAGGTTGAAAATCAGCTCGGGGCATCAGCGATCCTCCTTGACGACATTTCCAGGCTCAATCTATAGCCTCTCTTCGTCTTTTGAGCATATCGAACGACTTTTAATCGAGTATGATCGATAGGCTGTCAACTTTAGCCTAAATACCGGACGCTGTGCCCGATATGACTGACTTTTCTCAGCCTCCGCAAACACCGGATAATGCCGCCAAAAAGCCGGCCGCCAAAAAGACTAATCCCGTAGTCGAAGGCCTGCAAACACTGGGACTCAGCATTGTGTTGGCCCTTGGCATTCGCACCTTTGTGGCAGAGGCTCGCTACATTCCTTCAGGTTCTATGGAACCCACGCTGGAGATCAATGATCGGCTGGTGGTGGAAAAGATCAGCTATCACCTCAATCCACCACAGCGGGGTGACATTATCGTGTTTTGGCCTCCCGAAAGCCTGTACGAGGGCGAAGAAAACAAGCGCAAAGACGCTTTTATCAAGCGAGTCATTGGCCTTCCTGGCGACACGGTTGAGGTGCGCGACGGCACTGTTTTTATCGATGATGAACCCCTTGCAGAAGACTACATTAAGGCGGAGCCGAACTATACTTGGGGGCCAGAAACGGTGCCAGCGGAGTCCTATCTAGTACTCGGCGATAATCGCAACAGCAGCTTTGACAGCCATGCGTGGCAGCCCGACTCATTTGTCCCCAAGGACAACATTATCGGTAAAGCCGTCGTGCGCTTTTGGCCGCCTAGACGAGTAGGTGGCTTGAACTAGGGACAGTCATTATTGAGCTGGCAAATTCCTTTATTCTCAGAGCCGCCACTCTCAGCTAATCTGGCAAAGCAAGCGCAGTAATGCTCATTCCTAAAGGCTTCTGTCATTAATGGATGACCTGCCTAGGGTTATTGATAAGCGTATCGTCTGGCTCTCTCGCCGGAGTAGGCCCATTCTCCCCGGAGGCTAGAGAATGCGCTCCGGCGATTGGCGATCGCGCCGCAGAGATTCCTTAAATCTTGCGCAGTTGAGCTCAGGCTACTTGCCCTACCTGTCAAATTACGGGGTTTTGGGGTCGAATCCTTCCAGAATTGGGATATTCAGGGAGAAAATGCAGGATATCTAGAGCTGTTGCCAGCTTTCCTTAGTCTGAATTAAGCGATCGCTTCATGGGGCTTGGGAAGCAGCCCCATCGCCTAGCGTCCGTCGCCATAATCCATAGACTGGCGTTAGGCTCTGACCGGCATTCGGCTGGCCTCTCCCAGACAGATGCCCATCGCCCGTGCCGTTTTGACCAGAGTATCGTCGGGATCAACGGCTTGATAATGGGCGATCGCGCTTTCAATAGGCACATCAATCACGTGACGATTTTGCCAACTCACCATGCGGTCGAAACGGCCCTCAGCAATTAGGTCAGTGGCCGCCACCCCAAATGCCGTCGCGATTAACCGATCTAACGGGGACGGAATGCCCCCGCGCTGCACATGCCCAAGGACGGTCACGCGCGTCTCAGCCCCAGTACGGGCGGAAATGTTGTCCGCCAGGTATTGCCCGACTCCGCCCAGACGGCACTGACTCAAGGCCAAGTTATGCATGATTTTTTCGCCGTTTTCGTTGCACACGGCCTCGGCCACAATGACAATCGCGTAGTTTTTGCCCCGCTCCTGCAGCATCGTGATGTGGTTGCACACCTGCTCCATAGAATATTGAATTTCGGGAATCAAAATAATGTCAGCTCCGCCCGCAATGCCCGCGCTAATAGCGATATGCCCGGCATCACGGCCCATAACTTCTAGCACCATCACACGGGAATGGCTGGCAGCCGTGAAGTGGAGGCGATCCACCGCCTCGGTAGCGATATTGACGGCGGTATCAAAGCCGATCGCCCGCTCCGTACTGCCTAAGTCATTATCGATGGTTTTGGGAATCGCCACCAGGTTGATGTTGCCCTGTTGGGCCAAGCGCCGCAAAATTGCCAAACTGCCGTCGCCGCCGATGCCAATTAGTGCGTCTAGCTCTAACTGGTGGTAGCCGTCAATAATTTCTGCCGAGCGATCGCTGAGCGTGCCGTCGGCCATCGGAAACGCAAAGGGATTTCCCTTATTCGTCGTTCCTAAAATCGTGCCCCCTTTCACCAGCAGATCATAATCGTCCTGTACCCGCAGCAGCGACTGCACCTGAGGCGGACGCTGTAACAGACCGTGAGTTGCCCGCGAAATGCCGTACACCTCCCAACCATAGGTATCGACTGCTCGATGCACCACCGCCCGAATTGCGGCATTGAGTCCCGCACAATCACCGCCACTCGTCAAAATCCCAATGCGCTTGATACTCACCATTTTTGTTCGTTTTCAACTGGGCCTTCATCATCCTCTGAATATGGGATTAAGAGGCTTTTTGAATTGTTTTTTTAGGTTTTTGTAAATAAATGAACCTGAAAACCCCAATCCTGAAAAGAACTGCAAATAAATGAGACTTGACCATTCCAAATGCTCGATACTGTAGAGATTTAGGGTAAAGTCACGATGGAATAAAATTCTTCGCAGACGTTTAAAACCAGCTAAAAGCGGAAGAATTTGAATTTAGCCGATAGGCTTTTAAGCGATCAGTAGAGCACAATATTAGCCAGTAAGAGACACAAAAAGCCGCCGAAGAGTTAGAAATTATCGCAGACTATCCGAACAAATATTCTCCCAGCTGCTTGCCTGTGGCATCTGAGTCTTGAGTAAGCCTCGCAGGTAGGCTCATTCAGGATTCATCAAATGTCCGCTATCGAATCCAATGGGGAAGATTGCCCTACGGATACCCTGGGAGAAAATAACTGAAGCAGCACAGCGGTCGCGATGATTGAACCATCGCCAAGCCATCTGGAAGAACGAGCGCTGATTAACTGTGCTTGCTTCTGATATTTTTTAGGCCTTACGCACAGCGGCGAGAAGTAGATATCTGTTGCTTTACCCAGGATTCAGAGCGAACCGATGCTATCCCAGCAGCCCAAATTTGGTTAGTGCTTCAGAAATATCTTCGTGCGAATTTGAATATGGCTAACGCTTACAGGAGCGATCGCTAGGTAGGCACTAGTTCGCCGGGACGCAGCTTAGACCACTTGCCTTTTTCTTTCCTAAAGCTTTCACAGCCAACGACATCCCACTCCATCTCGATGATGTCGCCATCTTGGCGGATGTTGACGTTAATCGTAGGGTTATTCGCCTCGAAGTTAGGCGATTCCGTCAGGTGAGGCTGCTGGTGCTGCGCTTCAACCGCGTTATAAGTGACGCAACGATCAACATAATGGCAATTTACACAAATGCACATTGGATCTTTTCCGAAGAAACGGCCTACTGTGGAACAAGAGAGTGCTAGGTTTTTGCTAATTTAGCGCAATTTGTCGGTCATTGGCTTTGTGAGCAGGGAGGAATGTTGCAAAATGAAAAGCTGTGTCTTCTCCGCTAGTTGTTTACCGATCTAGAAGAAGCTGTCGTTTAACCTATTTTCCTTCATTGCAAGCTGTCTCCCTTAATCAATCTCCTTTCGCCGCTGCTGCTCTATCCGTGAGCTCTGTTTTATCACCTCAGACCTGGCCATTTGAACTGTCCCTGCTGCCACAGTCGGCACATTTGGTGGGCGGCAGCGTACGAGATGCGCTGCTGGGACGAAAGGCCGACTATCTCGATTTAGACTTTGTAGTACCGGGCGATGCCGTGGCAACGGCCCGGGCAATCGCCCGGCACTATGCCGCCGGATTCGTGGTGCTCGACCCCCAGAACCAGATTGCGCGAGTGGTATTTGACCAGGCCACGGTCGATTTTGCCCAGCAGGTGGGCGATAGCTTAGAAGCTGACTTACATCGGCGCGATTTCACCGCCAATGCGATCGCCTATCATCCCCATACTGAACAAGTCTTTGATCCACTGGGAGGCTGCGCCGATCTGGAGCGACGCGTTTTGCGCATGGTCGCAGCAGACAATTTGGCGGATGATCCGCTGCGGCTGCTGCGGGCCTATCGGCAAGCGGCGCAGCTTGAATTCACCCTAGACGAACCGACTCGGTCGGCAATTCATCAACTCGCTCCTTTGCTGGGTAAAGTAGCCGCAGAACGAGTGCGCGGTGAGCTGGATAGCCTGTTAAGTAAATCGGCTGGCACACCGCTGATGCGGCTAGCTTGGAAAGACGACGTGCTCTTTACCTGGTTGCCCAACCTCTCGGCGATGCAAATTCGGCAGTTAGCAGCAGTGGATATCGCAGCAGTACAGCTATCGGAGCAACGCCCCAAATTTGCCGCGCTGCTCAGTGGTTGGCTAAAAGAGCAAACGCCTCCGGGTTTTCATCGCAGTTGGTTTAAGGCAGCGAAACTAAGCTGCCTCTTATCTCCCGATATCGCGATCGCTGAAACCGAACTCATGCACTTCAAATACAGTCGTGCTGAGCAGCAGGCCGTGCTGGCAATATTGCGGGGCTGGCAGTGTTTGCAGGCAATCGCTCAGGGAAACGACTCGCGGCGACGGCAACATGAACTGTTCAAAACTGCCGGGAATAGCTTTATTGCTCTGGTCTTAATTGGTCTGGCAGAAGGCGTTCCTGAAGCAATTTTAACGGAGCTCATTGACCGCTTTCTGGATGCCGCTGACCCGGTGGCACATCCCCATGCACTGATCAGCGGTCGCGATTTAATTCAGCAGTTGGGGATGCGTCCAGGGCCGCACATTGGCCAATTACTGGCCGCAGTGGAACTGGCCCACGCTGAAGGCTATATCAATACTCCTGAAGAAGCCCTCAACTGGGTACGGCAGCAGAGCCAATAGCTTGAACAACAGCTGCATCACCAAAGAACCGATACCTTCGATTGAGCCGCAA